>JAZQXH010000090.1:0-41048 GCA_045632745.1 Alloprevotella sp. | reverse complement strand
AGATTAAGGAGCGCAGCGATGCTCTCCTTTTTTTCTGCCCTTTCTCCTGAAATCTTCCTTTGAAGAAGGATTTTTTTCCTTTGAAGTAGGAAATTTTTCCTTTGAAGAAAAACTTTTTTCTTTTGAAGAAGGAAAAATTCGCGCTGTTTTCGGAATTTTTATGTTAAACTTCTTAAGAATTTCTTAACAGAAGTTAAAGTTTTATTTTTTTTACTTTTTGAGCGACGTTAAGAGATGTTAAAAAAAACTTGACAACGATTTTGTCAAGTTTTTAGTAGACAAGTAGACGAGGTACGAGTAGACGAGATGGTTAGAGTCGAACGCAGGTTTGCACGCTGCATAACCCTTATAACCTCACAACCTCATCTTATAACCTTACGAGCGAAGCGACCTCATAATCTTATAACCTTAACGTGTATTATTCGCACATCACTTAAAATTCAATTCCTTGAAAGCATTTTTAATTTTGAATGATTTCAGAACCAGGAAGTAAGAAGCCACCCAAACGAAGGACTTGAAAATAAAGTGGAGGATGCTTTCTCTTCGGGTATGGCATTCTAACCATGGATTCAGGAGTTCAAACAGCAGGTTGCACAATAGTAAACTGACAACTGCTGCTACAGTGGGGAGCATAAATCGCTGAAGAACTTGCTTGCCACTCACGCCTATGGCATTGTCATAATAATAGACATAGTTAAACGCCATGATGATAAATATATAAGCATAATAACTCGCTACGGCTGCTCCTACTCCCAGCGTGTCCAGACACACTACGTTGATCGGCAACGACACGATGCATGCCAGCAAAGTCACGACAACGAGGGGTTTGCTGATACCTTTCGCAAGGATGATTGACGTGGTGGGCGTAGCGTGAATTTGCAAAATGATTGCCGGCAACCACCATTTCAGCCAATAATCAAACTGCCCTTCAGCATCACCCAAATAAGCAAACATCAGTTCTGAGGCACTAAAGAAAATTGCGCCCCCTATCATATAGGAAAATATGCTAATGCGGAGTGTCCAGATATTGGCATATTCCTGAATGCTGCGCATATCGCCTTTTACCATCATTGCCGATATTTTAGGCAAAAAGATGCTGGCATACATTCCGCACAACACGACCAGAAAATTGGGTATCAACTCAACGATGCGATAGTCTGCCACCATCGAAGCACCATTCTCTGCAAAAATTCCTAATAACAACGGACGCCCCTGCACAGAAATGATCTGCAACAGCGAAAGCACAAATATGGATGCGCTAAAGACTAATACTACCTTAAAATCAGCAACATACAATGCCGGAGCAAACTTCCGTATCAACCCGCTGCGCCTGCAACGATAAGCATAGGGCAGCAGTCCGATGGAGAGCAATAGTGTGAAGACAAAGAAATATTCCTTAATCGAAATATCAAAAAACATGATGCTCAAAAGCAGTGATATCTTGAGCAACGTTTGAACCGTTTGCACCTTCATGGCATAGCCCAACTGCTCATGTGCCACCAACAACTGATAAAAGACATTTCCTACCCAACTCATGACACTAAATAATGCGAGTATCAACATGAAGGTAGATAGCAGTTCGGCTTGTTGCGGAGAAATCGAGAAATAATTAGCCCCAAACAGCGAAACTCCTAAAAACAAAATAATATTTATCAGAGATACGAGTAAATAAAAGGTGATGTTGGTTCTCACAACGCGCTCTATACGCTCAAAATTTCCCTCTGCTCGCCACCCCGAAATAAACTTCACTGCGCCTACATTCATCCCCATGTCGAATACGTACACACACGCATTGCATGCCACCGCTATGGACAAAATGCCATATTGCTCCTTGCCATATTGTGCCATCAAAATAGGAATTGAGATAAAACTCAAGATGGTGTTAAGGAGTTTGGATACGGTGGTCCAAAAGAATGAAGTGAAATAATAATTGGAAAATGGATTCATTAAAGAGGGGTGAGGTTGTTTAGAGTACAGAGAACAAAAAATAGAGTACAGATAACAGAGTACAGAGTACAACTGCTGTGCAGCTTGCAAGCAGGCGTACGAGTCAAAGCATTTTGCTTACTCACCTATTCACCTAAAATTTCCGGAAGAAAAGTCGTTTTTCGTCCGAAACAAGTGTCATTTGCTTGCTCCCCAAATGTTCTATAAAAAAGAGGTCGGAATTACCCACAATCCCAAATCGCTCCATCAAGTCGGTATTAGGGTCAACGAGCAAACTGTCGTGCTCCACTAAGTTTAAATATACCTTGTTGATATCCAAATAATATCCCGACCTAAAAAATTGGCAATTTGCGATATAAGTTTTCTGTTTAGCAGATTTATCTTCAAATATTACATCTGTGTTTGAATATATTTGAAGCATATGAAGTTGAAAACTCCAATAGTAGCGTTTTTCCTTAATGTTTTCGGTTCGCTCGGGAACTTCGTCTTTATGCACAATCTGTTGCAGGTGCCACATTCCCTCCAACTCATCGTTTTGAGGCAACTTGTCGCATGCTGTGAATCCTAAAATGATTGCTACTATTAATAATATGTATGTATATTTCACCACTTTTATTTTTTTACTAAATTCCCAATCTTACTAAGCGTGAACATAAAGCCTCGATTGTTTCCCAACTGTTTTCCCTCGTCAAATCCTACGGACACGGTGGCTTTATAGCCCTTGTTTTTCAACCTTTTGGAATGTGAGAAATCGTATTCCACTTCGCCCATACAACTGGTGGCGTATTTTCTATCCAAATAGGGTTTGACGTATGTTCCAAGGTGAGTTGAGTAACTCATCAACACACGATAATTCAGTCCTTTAGCAGGTGCACCTTCTATCCCAACATGATGACTTGTGAATCGATTGCTGTTGAAAATCAATCGACCTTCGTCATAATACAATGGCGAAGTATAGAGCGGATTGCCCATCGGTTGTCCCCAGTGTTGCCATCCGGGATAAATGTTGTGATTATAATAGTTGTCTCTACCGCTAATCTGACTCATTATTTCGGGCGTATGGTCGTGATATATAGGTCCGCCCTGGTAAGTAGTGTTCATGTACTCATACACCAGCGTACTTACGAATCGGTTTTTGGGCAGATTGATTTCCAATCCCAAAAGTCCGTCCAGCCAACCATATTGCACAAACATCATGGAGTGGTCCTCAAAAAAGTGGTCATAATAAGCCCTTACGCTCCAATCGCGCACATCGTATTTTAGGGAGAAAAGCCAACTTCCGACGGTATTGCCCATTACGTTGTGGTAAATTCCATCGGTTTCATCATGCCCAAGACCTATAATCACCTTAAAGAAATCCTTGAATCCGGGCGTTAAGTCCAATTTATCGGCATAGCGCCCCGTTCTTCCTCCCGGATTGTAAACAATGCCTCCAAACTGCGTAGCCTTTTCAAGTCCGAATTCAAAGGTCAAAGGATTCTTCTTTGGATTTCCTACTTGAAAATAAAATCCTTCAGTGTGCAGCAACACGTTGTAAGCACTCCTTTCATCGCTCGCCACATACTTTTTTTGCCAATATCCATCGGTCATCATGCCATAACCAAAATGGAATTTAAAGGCCAACCAGGGATTCTTTTTTCCAACAATGCTTACATACTCGGGGAGGTCTATGGCCACCTGCGGAACGGGGCGCGCATTGATACCAAAGACCTGACTGCCCGAACTTAGTCGCTGATGCTTCATCTCCATAGGTCGCTCCTTTGCTCCGACGGAGATAAGCATTTTTTTGTAATAAAAGTCGGCATACATCTGCTGAACGAAAAGTTCGTTACAGCGCTTGCCGGTCTCATAATTTTGCGTAGCATGGTTTGCCGGCACTACGATGTCCAAACCATATCCTATTTTCCATTTTGAGGACTTAACAGGAGTAGCTTTTTTATAAATGGCTGCTCGCATGTAACCCGAGGCGTCCTGAAGCGTTGAAAGTCCGTGCCGATTGCTCACCAACCACATCGGAGCTACACCTTTCGTGGCAATCGTTGTTGACATATCTACTTTATAGCACAACGAATCGCTCCACCACTTGCCTTGCGCATACGCTGAAAGCGCATACACCATGGTGAAGCCGATAAACAGTATGCTGAAAATAGATTTTCTCATTTGTATAATTGAGTGAGGAATGAGGAGGGAGGAATTAGGAACGAGCAATGAGGAATTAGGAATAACATATTCCGCATAGTGAATCTCTCAACGAACCGAAGGTATCTCCCACCCTACTCTTCTTATTTTCGCAACAGAATTCTGTCGCCCACGCTGGGCGAATAGTCAGCCGGCAATTTATTGATTTTGTACAATGTCTTTAATCGCACGCCATACTGCTGCGCCACAGTGTGGATAGATTCTCCGGGTAGAATCTGATGATAACAACGTTTGTAAATTTTTTCAGCTTTGCGCTGTTTCTTTGTTATATACACACGGTCGCCCGCTTTAAAAGTGTGGTTGCCAAAAACTTCATTGTACTTTCGCAATTTACGCTTACTCACCTTCAACGCCTTCGACAGCGACTTTATGTTATCGCCCGCCTTAGCAACTACATAGTAACTTTCGTTGCAATGCATCAATCGGTAACCCGCCTTTTCGAGAGCAAGCAACTTTCTGCCACCCTTCTTGTCGTAACGATGCAAGTCGTAGCGTTCAATCAGGTCGATGAGCATCTGTGCATAACGGGGATTCGTAGCATAACCCGCTTTTTTAAGTCCCTTCGCCCAACCTACATAGTCGTCGGCATCGAGTTCAAACAAGAAAGCGTAGCGACTACCGTTGCGCAGAAATTTGGAATGATCCTCGTAGGAATGCTTTGCACTTTTGTATTTTCTGAATTTCTCATTGCGCGCATCGTCGTCGTGCTTAACGTAAGGTCCGTTCCACGAAGTTCCGACCTTTATGCCAAAATGATTGTTGGCTTTCGTTGCGAGCACACTTTGTCCGGCACTACTCTCCAGCAATCCTTGCGCAAGCGTAATGCTTGCCGGAATGCCATACCTGCGCATTTGCTCCATCGCCATCTCTTTGTACTCGTCAATATAGCGCACATAGTGATTTTGCGCCACTGCGGCAGGAGTGACGAACGAAAACAACACCATGATAACCATCATGATGGTTACCTTACATCGAAGTCTATTTATAATAAGTTCGTACAAATTATTGAATAAATTATTGAAGTTTCGCAAATGCTCAACTTATAAGATGATAAGGTCGCTTCGCTTAAAGATTTTAAGCCATTGCAACGTGCAAACAAGCGTTCAAGTCAAACCTTCTCGCCTGCTCGTACCTAATAACTCGTTTACTATTTTAAAGTTGCTCATTTGCCCGTGCAAATGTAATATTTTTTTAAAGTTCATCAAAAAAAATAGTGATGATAAAGAAATAACTTACGCATAATAGGTTAATTTCTTTACCATCACCTTTTTTATTCTACAAAAACTACGCCGCAGGGCGCAACGCCAACGCTATAAGTAGCACGATGACTGCCGTCGGCTGCATAGTGATAAAGATAGCCGGGCGAAGTATAGTCGTAAAGCGCAGCATTGGAAGTGATGAATACTTCGTCGGCAGCATTACACTGAATAGAATTGGGCATTGCGGGAAGTGGAACGTCGCTCAAGAAGTTGTCCGAGAGCAAACTGTCGGTTGCGAGGCTATAGGCTTTGTAATAATTGTGCGTTTCATAAGTAACCCAATCTGTATCAGAATGTATGACGTAAAGGCGATCACTCGCAAGCGCTATGTAAGAGCCTTCGCAAACGTAAGTATAGTTTTTAGCCGCAGGATTTACCTTCAAAACTTTCGAAGCAACGGCACTATAGTCTCCACGACAAACGGCATAGATGCTTCCATCCTTTGAAGCACACAACTGTCCGGGATTCATCTCTACATCGATATATCCAAGCAAGGAAGCGTCCGAAATATTGAGTTCGGCAATGCGATAGCCGTTTTCGTAGGTAGGATAGTTGTAACCGTCCGATATGCTCACGTAGAGTTTTTCGCCCACCACTGCCATGTGGCACGGATTGGGGCCTACTTCAGTGCGCTCTATGAGTTCGAGCGTTGCTTCGTCGTAGCAGTTGACGTAGCCATCGTTGCAGCTCACAAAGATTTTTCCTTGTTCCACTACTACCATGTAGGGATAAGCCACCGTAAGCATGTCGGCAACTTTGTTTGTTGCTGCATCGATAATCCACAACACGTTTGAATCGAAGGCGGGCACGTAGATTTTTCCATTCGCAAGCGTAGCCGCCTGTGGCGAACCGCCCAAACTGATGCCGCCATTATTTGTTGAAAACGCATCAGTGAAGGCTTCTCCCGTCTTGAGGTCGATGGTCGTCAGCGCACCGTCAATACCATCGTAGTAAGATCCTTGATTGACTACTACAAGTTTTGCACCTGAAGAAACGGGGGGCTGGTTTCCGCCTTCGAAGTTTGAATCACTGTCTGAACATGCTGCTAAGAAGAGCAAAAGGGGAAGAAGTTTTTTCATAGTTGTTTTTTAAGAAAATAAGAAATAGTATAAATGCTATAGATATTATAGAAACTATAGAATCTATAAAAACTATAAAATCTATAAAGTTTGTGATTAAAAGCCCCAGCCTACTTTGAACATTACGTTGCGAAGGGGCATGGGATAACGACGAATTACTTCGTAGGACTTATCCAAAGCGTTGTTCAGAAACACACCTGTGGTCAGCACGCCCCTTCCGCAGGGAAAGTTGCGCAGTAGCGAAGCATTGATTTCGGCATAGCCGGGAAGGTGCGTTTGCGGAGCATGATTGTGCGTGCTCCAGCGCTCTGAGGCGGCAGTGAGTCCTACATTTAAATTCACCCAGGGATTTTCCCACGTAATGCTTACGGCTCCGCTGTGTTGCGGCAGGTAGGCGGGTTGTTTTCCGTAATTATTATCAGCGGGCGAGGTGATGTCCTCAGCTTTTTGCAGAGAATAGTTGGCAGCAACGATGAATTGATGCTGCGCATTCATTCTGCAATTTGCGTGCAACGTAGCATCCAATCCTGTAATCGTCACCTTACCTCGGTTCTCCGTTCGCCAAACGAACAGATTGTAGGGCACCGACGTAATGCGGTCGGAAATATCGTTGTAGTAGGCATCGACAGTGGCTTTGAGCGCAATGTTTCCTACGTTTTCCTGCCACGTAATACCGCCACCCACCTGCCGCGTTCGTTCGGGCTTGAGTTGCGCTGTTCCTAAGTGGTAAAAATAGTTTTCGGAAAAGGTGGGCTGACGGTAGTAGTCCTTATAAAAAGCCCTTAACGCGAGTCCGTATTCATCCATTCTGTAAACGGCAGAAACAGAGGGTTGCCACTTGTGCATTCCCTGCGCCGCCTGTTGGAGCGCCTCGCTATGTTGCCGTGGCACCTTGTTCCAAACCTGATGCGCCACCATTCGTGCGGTAGCCGTCCAGCGCTTTTGTTTGTAACGCAAGGAAAGCGCCTGCATCAAAGTATTTCGGCTCACACCATTGGCAGTAGCAATGTGTGTTGACAAATGATTGTAGAAATAGTCGGCGGCATATGCCACAGTCCATGCCTCGCTCAATCTGTGCTCGGCTCCGGCAGTGGCATAGAATTCGTGCTGACGATAGCGCTGCCGCAATGCGTGGGGCGGATACTGAGGATCGTCGTCGGTATAGACCGTGCTTTGTCCTTGCATCTTTACGGCTGCCGAAAAGTGCGTCCGCTTCCATCGCCCATCATACGCCGACTGAAGGAACCAAAGCGCATCTTTCACGGCTTCGTGGTTCACATTGTTGTAGAGCACTACCGCACCGGGCAATTCATTGTTATTATAAGCATAATACACCTTCGAGCGCAACTCGTGGGCAGCGCCCAAATGGTTGTTCATCCAGAGTTCGCCAACCGTGCTTCGGATACTGGAATTGTTGCGCCGCGACTTTTCCGACAAACTGCCATTATCGATGTGGAAAGAGTAATTATTGTTGCGAAAATAATAGCGCGCATTGCCGCCAAGGCTCAAACTGCGATTAAAACTTTTACTAAACGCTATCGAAGGATTCACCAACTCCCAATGTCCTGTCTGAAAGTTTGCCGTAAACGAATCCTTCACCTTGCTGTTTTGCGTATTTACAAACAAAGTAGCCGCCGAGAGCGTTTTTACAGGAGCAAGCAAAGGCGCAACGTCACCAATGTCCAACCTTATCGCCTTGATTTGTTCGTAAGCAAACTTTCCGATGTCCACAGCGCCACTCTGCGTTGACGCCATCGGCAGTCCGTCGTAGCACACCGTGGTATGCGCAGCCCCAATGCCTCGCACACTGATGGTCTTCAACCCTCCTGCTCCGCCATAATCGCGCACATTGATGCCTGCCACATGGCGCAGCGCAGCCGACAAATCGGTAGCAGCCGTGCGCCGCAGTTGCAGCGTGTCGAGTCCAAACGAAGGTACGGACGACTGTAGCAAAGCATCCTTACGACGCTCCACCTTCACCGCTTCGCCCAACACATATTCTGTCGTAGCTTGTGCCACCACCTGCAACGAAACAATAGCAAAGATAACGGCGCATGCACCCTTCTGAAAGATGCATCTATACATTGTATTTAAAAAGATTTTGAAAGCAACACCTATTTTTAATCCTGAACAACGTCCTTAAGCAACAACAATTTGCCCGGCGTTCAATATTAAAAACAGTACCACTTTTGCCAAATATCTGGTTTCCTCGAACCAAATTCGGCGGATTCAACTTACAGAGGGGCAGGTCTTCTGACTCGTTCTTGTAAAATGAACCTTCTCAAGATGCAGGTGATGACAAAATTTATGATTTTATCACCATCCTGCATCTTAATGGCATATCTCATCTTACGACAAAAGAACATACAGCAGCGGGACTGTACAGGATTCTCACCTGTTTCCCTTTTCATTGCCTCTTTAAAGGCAACACCACCTCTATTTATAGAGTATAGAGAACAGAGTACAGAGAACAGAAAAAAGAGTACAACTAACCATCCGGATGGTTTTCTCATTTCTCATTTACTTCTCCTACTTATACTCCAACACTTCGCGCTCACCGCGCAAAACAGCAAAGGCATTTTCAGCCATCGCCAACATTTCGTCCTCACCGGGATATACGCGCACCGGAGCCAAAAACTCTACGCGCTCCTTAATCTTGTCCGTTATGTACGAAGAATAAGCCAATCCTCCTGTGAGCAAAATGGCATCGACCTTTCCAAACATCACCGCACCCTGCGCAGCAATGCTCTTTGCCACCTGGTAGCACATTGAATCGACCACCAACTTTGCCTTCTTGTCGCCGGCTTCTACGCGCTCCATCACCTTGCGCACATCGCTCGTGCCCAGATGAGCTGCTACGCCTGCCTTGCCCACAATGCGCTTCATGATTTCGTTCTTCGTATATACACCGCTATAGCAGAGCGAAATCAAGTCGGAGGTAGGGAGTGTACCTGCGCGTTCGGGCGAGAAGGGACCTTCGCCGTCGAGCGCATTGTTTACGTCCACAGCCTTGCCGTGCTGATGCGCAGCTACGGAAATACCGCCACCAAGATGTGCTACGATAAGGTTGTAGTCCTCATATTTTCCGCCTTCTTCCTTTGCAAAGCGGAAAGCGATAGCACGCTGATTGAGCGCATGCCAAATGGAGCGGCGCGGCATGAGTGTAGAACCCGTGAGGCGCGCTTCGTCGCAAAGTTCGTCCACCGTAACGGGGTCAGCCGTCAGCGCACGACAGTCGGGCATCATGTGTGCCAGTTCGTAGGCAATCAAGCATCCCAAATTGCAGGCATGCTTGCGCTGCGCATTTATCATGTCGAGACGCAACTGCGCATTCACTTCGTAAACACCACCCTGTGTGGGTTTACCGATACCACCACGACCGATGACAGCATCAAACTCTAATGCCACACCGTGGTTTGAAAGGCAATTCAGGATAAACTGCTTACGATAATCATATTGGTCGGTCACTCGAACAAAGCGCGACAGCTCTTCTTCCGAGTGCTGAATGCTCTCTACAAACACCTTTTCGCCGTCTTCATAAACAGCAATCTTCGTTGTAGTAGAACCTGGATTTATAGCAAGAATTTTCACTATATAAATTGTGTTTTGTTAGTAAACAAGTAGACGAGGTACGAGTAGACAAGATGGTCGGACTCAAACGCTTGTTTGCACGCTGCACAGCCTTAAAACCTCACAAGCGAAGCGACCTCACAACCTCATAACCTTAACTTAAAACCTCATAACCATAAAAATTATTTACGCCAACGCCACAGCGATGCTGTAGTACTTTGTGAGTTCGCTATCTCCTCTCGACGAAAGCACAACGGGACAGTCGGGACCCTGAAGCACACCCGCTATTTCGGCACCTGCAAAGAGGGGCATCGTTTTGTAGAAAGCATTGGCTCCTTCAATGTCGGGGAAAATGAGTGCATCCGCCTTTCCTTCGAGCGGACTGTTGATGCCCTTGATGTCGAGCGCTTCCTTATCCAGCGTGCAACGCAAGTCCAGCGGACCATCGAGTAAAATGTCGCCCCACTCGCCTGCCTTCGAGCGCTCTATAAGCGGAGCGTAGGTAAGCGTATGCGGGAACTTTTCGCCGGCAAACTCTGTGCAGTGAAGCATGGCTATGCGGGGTTGAGCAATCTCTAACTTTCTACACATCGCAGCTAAATAGCCAATTTGCGCAGCGCGCTGCTCTTCCGTAGGATAAGGCAATACGGCAGCATCGCTCATCAGGAGCAAACGTCCCAAAGCAGGAATCTCCATCACCGCAACGTGCGACATGACACGACCCTTCTGCAAAATACCCTCCTCTTTATTTAATATAGCGCGCAGCAATACGTCAGTATTGATAAGCGCCTTCATCATGGCTTGTGCTCTGCCCTCACGCACGGCTTTTACCGCCAGGCGTGCAGCATCGGCAGCGTCGGTAGCATATTCAAAGGCAATGCGGTCGGCATATTCTTCCCAATCAGCAGGCAGGGGCATCGATTCGCGCTGACCTACCAGCAGCAAACTCACCCATCCTTCGCGCAAAGCTCTGAACACGGCATCCACCGTGTGCGCATCGTGGGGCCACACCACCACCAGGCATTTTCTTTCTCGCTGTTCGGACAAACGAGCTATCAAAGATTTAAATGATGTAATCATCTTTTAAAGAATAATATTGATTTATGCAGCAAATTTACAAAAAGTTTGTGTACCTACTATCTACTTCATTCATTTAAATTATTTAGTAATATTTAAAAGAACAATAATATAGCAATATTAGCATTCCGCAAGTTAACTATGCTCTGTCCTTATTATAAGATGAGCAATAGAAATTGCGAAGTTGATGAACGTAAGCGAATAAAATCATCCGGATGGTCAGTTGTACTCTGTTCTCTGAACTCTGAACTCTAAGTTAAGTTTAGTTTTCCACAAATCCCGAGTTATCCCACTCCTCTTTATTAAAATTTATTTCTATTAGTAATTTTTATAGGTAGGAATAATTGAAAATATGATAATGCTGATGTTAGTGTGTGGATAGCGTGGATAAGTAGAAAAAGTGTATTTTTACGTTATGATTAACAATCGTTTACAAAAATTAGAAATTGTTGAAAAATTGCGGATAAAGCGTTGTTTACAGTGGTTATACGGTGGAGGATAAGTGGATAATCCAACTACTCGCTTCGACCTCTCCCCTCCTCCGTTTTCCACGGACTTATTCCCGACTTTTACGCAGCTTATCTACATAGTTATACACAGGGCGGAAGGGGGAAATAAAAGCAATAATAATTGCCTTTATATATGACGCTGAAGGCGTCACCGCTCAAAAACCCCGAGTACACGTTAGTGCACTCGGGGTGTTAAGGCTTGGGTATGTGCACCCTGAATGGGTGCCCCAGCAATTTGCTATTCAATCCTCGTTGCTCGGGCACCTCTTCAAGGTGCATATATCTGTTTGGTTTGTGCCGGGGGTATTCGCTACGCTCAAACCGCCGGTTACTGAGCGGAGACGCCTTCAGCGTCTTTTCTACCATCCGGATGGTGCGAGCATGGCTCGCGAAAGTCTGTGTAAGTCAGTGGAGTCTGTGTGAGAATAAACAAAAATTTTTTTTTGCAGGAATACTCAATGTGATGAGATGCCCTACAGGACTAATGACCAACGTAGAGTCGTCACATTGAGGCGTCTCACAATCAAATACCTATTTTGGTATTTTGCAGTACAGGAGACGCCCCAGTGGGACGTCTCTACGCAGGGTGCAGCGTGCAAACAAGCGTTTGATTAAGGTTATTAGGTTTTGAGGTTTTAAGGTTATAAGGTCGCTTCGCTTGTGAGGTTTTAAGGCTATGCAGCGTGCAAGAAAGCGTTCGAGGCTAACCATCTCGTCTACTCGTACCTTGTCTACTTGTTTACAAAAAACTTGACAAAATTGCTTTGTCAATTTTTTTAACATCCCTTAACATCGCTCAAAAAGTAAAAAAGTTTAAAACTTTAACTTCTGTTAAGAAAAACTTACGTTGTTTAACAAATTTTTTCGGAAAACAGCGCAATTTTTTCCTTCTTAAAAAGAAAAACGTTTTTCTTTAAAGGAAAAATTTCCTACTTAAAAGGAAGAAAATCTTTCTTCAAAGGAAGTTTTCAGGAGAAAGGTCACAAAAAAAGGAGGGCAGCGATGCCCTCCTTAATCTTTATGCAAATATACATCATTTTTCAGCGAAATCCAAATCTGCATTTCGCGCTGTTTTTACAAAAGTTAACAATTTCGCATCCCCTTTTGCTATTTCTAAACTTACAAAAAAGGCTATTTTTACAACCCTAATTTTGGGTGCAAAAATTGAAATGCACGAAAAATATCAAGTCAGGAAATTTTGCGAATTATATTACGTGTTGTAGTGCAGACGGTAAAAAATAAGTAGTATAGGTTTTGTTCGAAATATTTGCAGAACTTTCCTTTGGAGCGTTCATTGCTATGTTGTTGCCTTATTTTTTATGCAAAAAAATTTCTTCGTTCGTAAAAAAATGTAAATTTGCACAGTTTTTTCAAAATTGACAATTGTAATGTCCTTTTGGCAATCGTAGTGTTTTTGCCACAATAATTTGCATGTATATAAACAATGCATTGTATTTTTACCACTAATTCATGCTCCATACGAACATGTTGCATTGCGTTCGTGTAAATATACATAGTGAAGTTGAGCACTTACTAAACTCAAATATTTTTTATCAATATTATTAACAAACACAAAAATGAAAAGATTTTTACTAACAATCGGAATGGCATTGACCAGTGCATTTGCATTGAATGCCAAAGTGGTCCTTTCTGAGGACTTTTCTCTTTTCACAGCCGGTACAGACCAAGCGCCCGACATGTCGAATCCAATGATGGACTTTACGGGAATGACACAAACGCCAGGTTGGTCGGGTATGTACGTATGTCAGGCAGGTGGTAGCGCTTATCTAGGTGCCGGTACCAATTTGATTACGCCTGCTCTTGACCTTTCGGCAAATAATGGTAGTTTCGTGGTTCACTTCAAGGCTAAATCAGACTCTAACCCTGCTATGGTATTAATGTCGGATATGTATATGTCTGCCATGAACTATGTTCAGATTACCAACGAATGGCAGGAATATACGTTGACGTTGGATAATGGTGGTCCTAACTACATGATTGCCTTTCAGGCACTCTATTCGGACTTCTACATTGACGATATCGTAGTCGATGACCAGGGTGTGGATGTTCCTGTGGCTTTGCCCAGCAGCAATTTTACGAAGAACTCTTTCACTGCCAACTGGATGGAAGCAGGTGGAGCTACCTCTTATTTGCTCGACGTCTTTACGTACGAATATAATTATGAAACGACAACCTTCGACCCTGTATATTTGTTCAAGGAAAAAGAAGTGACCGGCACATCTTATGAAGTGACAGAAGGCGAATTTGACATTCCTTATTATTATTATGTAGCAGCTAAGAATGGTGGTTCTGTTTCTCAGCAAAGCCAGCGCATCACGGTATTCCCTACAAACGAAGAAGTGGCTGCTCCTGTGGCAAACGAAGCTACCAACATTGGTGAGGACAAGTTTACAGCTTCATGGAATGCTTCGGACATTGCTACAAAATATTATTTGCAAGTGTTGAAAATCCATACAGCAGCGGAACAGGAAACTTATACACTGTTGGACACTGACTTCGCTGAGTTTACAGAGGGTACGATGGAGCAACCCAAAAAAGTTATGGAATACTTGATGGAAGGCGACTGGGCAGTGAATCTTCCTTTGATGGCGGAGGGTGTGCTCGGTTTGAACAACGAAGATCCTGATTTCTTTGGTTGTGGACAGTTGGTATCGCCCGTGATTGCTCTCAATGGCGAAAACCGAACTTTCCAGGTGGCTTTCAAAGCACTTTCTCAGGAGGGTATCCAAAATGCGAAGGTAAAACTCTACAGCATTGCTGAGAATGGCGAGATGGTAGAGGGCGAAAGTAAGGAATTTTCACTCAATGGCGAATGGGCAGACTATGCTTTCGAAATGAAGGGCACTGAGGGTACGGCTTGCGTATTGGCGATTACTTCAGAAGAAAAGGGTAAGTGGTTTATTGACGACCTCAAAGCAACGGTAAGTCTCAATGCAGCAGAAATCCTACCTCTCCCTGTACGTACTTATGAGTCTAAAGAATTAAGCTGCGATGTAAATGATTTGTCAGTTGCCGGAAACGATAAGATTGCTTATACCGTAACAGCTTCATGGGCAGTGCGTCAGCAGGAAAATGTGGTGATGCAGATTCCCGAAGTAAAGAGCGAAAAGTCTAACATCGTGATGGTTGACTTTACTACTGGTGTGAATTCAGTAGGCGTAGCAGCTCAAGCAAAGGTGGCTGTACGCAACCAATCGTTGGCAGTGACCAATCCTCAGTTGGCAGGTGTAGCTATTTATACAGCTGATGGTCGCCAGGTGGTACGCACTGCTTCAGCTCCCGCAAGCGCTATATTTACTGTGGCACAACCCGGTTATTATATAGTAGTAGTAGGTCAGGAAAGCTTCAAGGTGTATGTTGGCAAGTAATTGAAAAATCTACCCGGTTGAGCATGTTCAACCGGGTAGATTTTTGTTTAGGTATAAGTTTAGGTTATGAGGTTGTGAGTTAAGGTTATGAGGGCTATGCAGGTGCAAGCCAGCTGTCAAGTCTAACCATCTTGTCTACTAAAAACTTGACATGTCAAGTTTTTGAGGTTATAAGGTCGCTTCGCTTTAGGAAATGATATAACAGTTGCCCCATTATCACAGACCCCTCCGCCCTTTGGGCACCTCCCCTAACATCAAATTATCTTAGCGAAGTATATATTATTTTTGAAAGAAAAGTATTAAATTCGCTGAAAAATTAGCAGTTAAAAATGAAGATATTTCATACAGCCGATTGGCATTTAGGCAATGTGTTTCATCGACATGAACGAATTGACGAGCACGAGCATTTTTTTGATTGGTTATTGCAGCAACTTAGGGTGCATCAACCCGATGTGATGATTGTAGCAGGCGATGTGTTCGACAATGCGAATCCATCGGCTGCAGCGGAAAAGTTGTACTACAAATTCTTGCAGCAAGCGATAGAGGCGGTGAGCGGATTGCAGATTGTAGTCATTGCCGGCAACCACGATTCGGCGCACAGACTGGAGGCGCCCTCGCCCTTTTTGAAGGCAAACAACATATATGTGCGAGGCAGTGTGAAGCGTGGTGAAAATGGCGAACCCGATTTTGAAAACAACATTCTCCCGTTGAGCCTTCGCACAGACAGCGAAGCCCGACTGGTGTGCGTGGCGTTGCCCTATCTGCGTGCCTGCGACTATCCGTCGGGCATGAGTGCTGCTGAGGGCTTGAAATACTATTTTGATAAAACCAAGCGCGCTTTGGGGCACTCGGAGTTTCGGAAACTTCCGGTGGTAGTGGCAGCGCATTTTTATGCCAGCGGTGCCGAAATTTCGGAAGAACACAGCGAACGCCTTGTTGTAGGCGGACAGGACGTTGTGGACGTCAAGGGATTCGACAAGTACTTTCGTTACATGGCTTTGGGACATATTCATCGTCGTCAGTGCGTGGATAGCAAGAGCGGTGTTGTCATCAACTATTCGGGTAGCGTTTTGCCCATGTCGTTTACGGAGAAGAATTACAAGCACGGCGTTGTCGTGGTCGATATTGATGATGAAGGCAGTGTGCGTTGCAGCAATTTAGACTACGTGCCGATGCGTTCGCTGCTTTCGTTGCCGCAGACAGGAACTGCCGAACCCCATGAGATATTGGAATTGATAGCACAGTTGCCCGACCGCCATGAAGGCGAGGATTCGGCAACGTGGCCCTACGTAGAATTGCGCGTGCAGGAAAGCAAACCCGAACCTACGTTCCTCAACGACGTAACAGTGGCGCTCAAGGAAAAGGCTGTGCGCTTCTGTCGAATGGTGAGAGTTTTGCCCACCGACATTGGCGACAGCAGTTATCACTTAGAGTTGGGCAGCCAAGCGCAGACCGCATTGAACATCTCGCCCGCCGACCTGGCGCAGTATGTGTATAAAAACAAGTTTAAACAAGCGATGCCCGAAGAGATGCTCACGCGTCTGGAAATAATAATCAATAACACGCTGGATAGTCCGCAAAACCATAAAGCGTAGCGACCTGACAACCTCATAATCTGACTCAACTGAGGTTTACGAAAGTTGAGTTTATCAATACTACTATATAACAGCAATGTTGATATTAAAAGTAATCATACGTAACCTGACGTCTTTGGCAGGCGAACATACTATAGATTTTACTGCTGAGCCTTTGCGTTCGGCAGGGCTTTTTGCTATTACGGGCGACACGGGGGCAGGAAAATCTACGATTCTCGACGCCATTTGCCTGGCACTGTTCAACAGAGCACCGCGTCTTGACAATGTGCAGCGACTGAAGAGCGAAAATGTCGATTCGAAGGAGGTAAACACAGTGGATGCGCGCAACTATCTGCGCCGTGGCGAGCGCGAGGGTTCGGCTATCGTAGAGTTTAAGGCTACGAACGGGGCGCACTACAGAGCCACATGGCAGGTGCGCCTGAAGCGAACGGGCGCTTACGACAACGTAATCCATACGCTCGAGCAACTGTCGCCCAATCGCAGAACCTACGACAAGGCAGAGGTGAAGGCAAAGATTGAAGAAGCCCTTGGGCTGGACTATGCACAGTTTTCGCGCACGGTGATGCTGGCGCAAAACAGTTTTGCCAATTTCTTGAACGCCAAGATTGAGGAAAAGTCGGCGCTGCTCGAAAAACTGACGGGTACTGAAATTTATGGCACCATATCGAAGCACATTTATGAAGAAAAGACGCGTGCCGAGCAGCAGGTGGCGGAGCTGAATGTTGAGAAGAACACCGTGTTGCGCGACTTTATGTGCGAGGAGGAGTTGGCTGAAAAGCAGCAGCAGCAGGCGTTGCTCGAAACGACAGTTCGCGAAATGGACAACCAAAAACGCATCACCGAGCAGCAGCTCAAGTGGATTGACGACCACGACGAGGCGATGCTCGAAGTGAAGCGCTGCGAGGAAAACCATGCTGAAATCTACAAGCAATATCTTTCGCTCACGCCCGAGCGCCAGTTGCTTGAGCGCTACGACGATGTTATCAGCCAGCAAACGCTGTTCAACGAAATAAAGAGCCATCAGGCTAACATTGAGAAGTGTAAGACCGACCGCATCGATGTAGAAAAGGCCATGCACCAAAGTCAGGAAGAGATGGAGCAGAGCCGAATGGCGAACGACCTCGCTGTGTCGAGACTCGTGGAGGCGAACAAGCAACTCGAACAGCGCCGACCCGACATTCAGCGTGGGCTGAAGATTGGGGGCGAAATGAAGGAAAATCAAATTTTGCTTACGCAGCGCGAACTTGATTTACGAAAGATACAGGAGGACGTCGTTGAGCGACGCAACAAACTGAAGTTTAAGCAAACGGAGGCTACCGAACTGCAAACTGCCATCAATAAGTATAAATATGAGTTGCAGGCACTCACGGTGTATCGCTCATTGTTCGACAAATTCGACATCGTAAAAAGTCGCCTTCAGGACCTTGAAAAGGAAGGACTTCATAATGCTGATTGCCACCGCACCTATCAGGAGCAGCAGGTGGCGCAAACCAGTTTGCGCGCCATCCTCGACCGCGAAAAGAAGGAGTTGCAGCGCATCTCCGATTTGCTCAGCACGCGTAAGTCGGAAGTAGCGCTCTTTGAGCACCACAACAGCGACTTTACGCTCTCGCAGCTGCAGTCCGTCATTACGCAAAACACCAATCGCCTTGCGCTCCTGAAGTCAGCCAAGAACCTCTGGGTGAGACTGACGAAGGATTACGAAAATATAGATTTGATGCGTGCAAAAGTCAACGCTTCGCGCATAGCGATAGAGCAGTTGTCTGCCGATTTGCAGGTGGCGCAGCGAAACATCCTCGTGGCTACCGAGAATTTCAACAAAGCCAACGAAAACTTCACCTTCCACAGCAGTCAGAATATCGAAGCAATGCGCAAGAATCTGAAGGAAGGTTCGCCCTGTCCCGTTTGTGGCGGTACGCACCACCCCTATCACACGGAGAGTGCGCGCGAGTTGGGCAAGATTTTTGAAGACATTGAGCGCCGCTACAAAGAAACGTCCGAAATTCTTGAAGAAGCGAAGGAAAAGTCGCGCAGCATTCGTGCCAGCCTCGCTTCGGTGCAGGGAAAGTACGAAGAGGAGCAGCGCAATTTCGAAGCGCTCCATCAGCAACTCCATTTCGAAGAAGAGGAGTGGAAGCAGTATGAGGCGCTCGACGTTACCTTTAGAGAATGTTCTTCGGCAGTGAATGCCAACCTTCGCCTCATTACGATTGAGCAGCTGATTAACAATACGGAGAACAATCTTCAGCAACAGCAAGCAGAACTCTCGGCTTATAACGCCAATCAGGAGAGCATCAATAACCTGAACCGCATCATCCGAGAATTGTCGGAAAAGTCGGCACAGCAGGCACAGCAAATTGCAGATATCGAAGCCCAACTCAAAATTTCGATATCCAAGCAGCGCGATGCCAAGCAGCAGATTGATGTGTCGGACCGCCGACTCAAGGAACTCTATATCGACCTCGACAACATTATTCTCGATTCAAGTTGGATGGCACGCTGGCGCAGCAATCCTGAGCAATATCTGCTGTCGCTTCAGGATTTGTATAACAAGTGGACACGCACGTCGAAACTTCTCGAAGAGCATTGCCAGAAACTCGAGTTGGCAGACAATATAATGAAGAGCGAGGACAACGAACTGCAAATTGCTGTTCAAGCCGAAAACGCAGCGCGCGAATACCGCGATGGTACGCGCGAACTCCTGCGCATCAAGCAGGACGAACTGACGGCACTCTTTGGTTTGCAAACTCCCGAAGAGGTGGAGCAGGCGCTGCTCGACGTTATCAGTCAGGCTTCAGCGCAGCAGCAGGCAACGAAGTTTCAACTCGATGCTGCAAAGGCAAAACTGGACGAAGCAACCGGCACGAAGCGAAAACTGGAGCAGGACTATCTGCACTTTCAGCAACTCTACACGCAGCAGAGCGGAAAACTCGATTGCTGGATGGCAGCCTACAATCGCGAACACTCGCCACTTCGCTTTGCCGAACTCGAAGAAATCTTTACCGACACGCGCGACTGGAATGCCCTGCGTCGCAACATCTTGCAGTGTAAGGAACAACTGACTGTGGCTCAAAACACGCGCAACCTTGCCGAGCAAAATCTGGAACGCATCCGTCAGGACACTATGCGCCCCGACTCAGCAAAGGGCGAGACGCGCGAATCGCTCAAGGCTGCGCTGCTCGATACGAACGCGCGCATAGCCGAAAGTAGCGAACGCCTCGGACAAATCAAGTCGCTCATAGAGCGCCACGAAAAGGCAATCCACGAAACAGCCTTGATGCAAAGTCGCATCAAGGCGGCGGAGGAAAACAATGAATGGTGGCAGCGCCTGAACACAATGTTTGGTAGTGCCGACGGCAAGAAATTCCGCGAGATAGCGCAGAGTTTCACCTTTGAGCACCTCGTGATGAGAGCCAACGAGCAGTTGCTGCAACTTTCGCCTCGCTATCGACTCTGCACTATTCCCGGAACGCTCATGTTGCAAATCATTGACCGCGACATGTTCGACCAGCAGCGCTACGTAAGTTCGCTCTCTGGAGGCGAAACGTTCGTCGTAAGTCTTGCCCTCGCCCTTGCCCTTTCAGGATTATCGGCAGAGGGGCTCACCATTGGCAGTCTCTTCATCGACGAAGGATTTGGCAATCTCGACAACGATTCGCTCAACCTCGTGATGCAAGCCCTGGCAAATCTGCAAGCCGGACAAGGACGAAAGGTGGGCATCATCAGTCACACAGAGCAAATCCGCACACAGATTTCTCCGCGCATCAATGTCGAAAAGCGCCCCATCGGTGGCGAAAGCATCGTGCGCATAGAAGTGTAGTGCAGAATTACAGAAAAATTGAGGATGTAATAAAAAAAAGTGAACCTCGGAAGCCAGGCAAAAAAACTTCCGGGGTTCACTTCATTTTGTGTGATAATGTATAAAGGTAGGTTCGAACCTACCTAAAACGTAATTTTCTGAGATTGATAATGCTGAAAGTGAAACGTGTGCTGAAAGATTATTCTCCATCAATCACCACTGTAACGATTGAGCGTGCTGGGATAGACAACGACTTTAATGGTTGCTTACCGATGTATTGTAAATCTTTGTCGATAGAAGTTACATACAATTTTCCTTTTCGGGCATTGTCGCATTTCAACGAAAGGTTCTTGTCGGTATCGGTATAGTTAACGATGACTGTTACTACCTGCGAACCATCGGTATAGGACGAAAGCATAAGCGAAGTGGCAGCTTCAAGAGGTGTTACATCCTGATTCAAAGCGCGCACATCAATTCTGTGCATACCGGGACGAACAAAGAAACTATAGTTGGCTGTAGCCCAGAACATCTTTGTTGGCACTATCCTGCCATCATATTTAACAGTTTCGCTCGATGCTCCCTCCATTGGCAACAACTGTATAGGGACATCTTCGTTCAATGACACAGCTGTCCACCATTGCCATGCCGAAGCATTGGCTACCGCAAGGTTTGTATGGATGAGGCGAGCTACGTACAACCCAAGATTGATGCTCTTTACAGGAGATGGCGGCATGGTTATCTTTTCATTTTTTTCAAGAATACAATATTCCGATGCCCAGAATTTTGTGTTGCTGTTATTGCCAGCAAGCGAATCTCTTACTTGAGTACGTATGTCAACCAGCAGGCTTGGTGGATAAGCTGTCCAATAGTCATGGGCGGCAACGCAATTATAGAGGTTTTTAAACGACAGTACATTGTATTCACCATCTTTGTAGAACATCGAACGGATAATGTTGTCGGGCGTATTTTCATTGGCATCAACTTCGAACAGCATTTTCATTTCGCCAAGTTCGGGTACGATGATTTTTGTATCAACTCTATTTTCTGAAATAGCCTTATCCAATTCTGCAACCATTTTGTAAATATCGGATTTGGTTGCGAAGGTACCTTCTTGCCAACTATTGGTGTGCCATTCCACATTGGGTTCATTAAGCGGGCTTACATATTTAATGTTGTATCCATTCTCTTTGAAGTGTTTCACACAATGAACCAGGAATCGTGCAAAATCGTCAAACTTGTCATGCTGGAGGTTGATACATTTATTATCGGCTGACAATGTCGAACCTGTTCTGGTCATAAAATACGGAGCAGAGTTGGTAAAGAAGAGAAAATCATTCATCCCCCTTTCTCTTGCAGCATTCATAAACCACTGCTGACCAGCTTGTTTTGTGAAATCGTAAGTTCCATTAGGTGAAAGGAAGCATTCTGTTCTGTTCCACGTACTCGTGACTTCTTTGTTTTCTCTGTTCTCATAACTTCCGGCACCAATGTTCACTCTCCAATTGGTTAGAGCCATTCCTTTAGGATTGCCGTCCTTGTCAAATTCACGTTTGAAAAGCAAATCGGCAATATGTTCCTTTTTCTCTAAAGGCCAATTTTTACCCACAAAATCCATGCGCCAAGCATCGGATGCACTAAAATTGTCAATGTTTTGATATTTCGTATTTTTGTCAATAACGTAGACTACAGATTCCTGAGCTTTAAGACCTCCTGTCTGACAAAAAAGGAATCCAAACAACCAAAATGCAATATATCGAATTTTCATAAATTAAAGTAATTAACAGCTAAATTTGAATAGATAATGAATTGCAAAAATAAGTAAAATAACTAAACAGCATGAGTAGAAATAACAATTTAGAGTATGCAAAGAGTAAATTGCCTTATTTTCAGTTGTATTTTTTGATTATTTTACATAATATGAGATACGGTTCGGAATAATTTGAAATAAATTTTATTCTTCTCTCACCTTTCATCATATTTCTGTTTGCAAAGAAGGAACATAGTGAGCTATGTGACTGATGAACAAAGACGCAAGCGACAAAAAGACAACGCTATAAATGTTTGCCAAATAACATTGCAAATAAAAAAAATGTCTCAAGTTATTTTCCAGCGTTACTTAATTCATGATTTTCTTATCTCTATTTTTTAATGCTCAAATCTTTTGTTTATATTTGCATTGCGTAAAAATACGCAACAGACTGCGTAAAAATACGCAATGCACTGCGTAAAATGTTTTGATATGTATAAAAGAGCTGAATACCAAACGATTAAATCACGGCTTGAAGAAGACAGAATGTTTATTCAGGTTGTAATGGGACCACGACAAGTGGGAAAATCAACCGTAGTTAAACAAGTTTTAGATGATTTAACCATACCTTATCAACTTTATAGTGCTGACAACGTACCAGCAACGAATACAGCATGGATTTCTAATTGCTGGGCTGCCGTGCGTAGTTGGAAAGAGAATAATGGATTAGATTCGGTAGTTCTTGTAATTGACGAAATTCAGAAAATCACGAATTGGAGCGAGGCTGTAAAAAAGGAATGGGATACGGATACCTTTTATAATTGTAACATTAAAGTGTTATTGCTCGGTAGCAGTCGTGTTATGTTAGAAAAAGGTTTGTCTGAATCGCTTGCAGGTAGATTCGAGGAAATTCGTATGAGTCACTGGAGTTTTAAGGAAATGAAGGAATGCTTCGGATTTAGTCTTGACAAATACCTCTTTTATGGGGGGTATCCTGGCGCGGCTAAATTGATAGAATATAGTGACCGTTATGAGCAATATATTCAGTCTGCCATTATTGAAGCGACTATCAATAAGGACATTTTGATGGATACTCCGATAGGTAAACCTGCGTTATTAAAACAAACTTTTGAACTGGCAGCTGCCTATTCTGGAAACTTGCTTTCTCTGACTAAAATGTTAGGCGCATTGCAGGATGCCGGAAATACATCTACATTAGCTGGATATGTCAACCTTTTAGATGAAAGCGGATTATTATGCGGACTTCAGAAGTTTAGTGTTGATATGTCGCGTAGAAAGGCGAGTATTCCGAAATTTCAAGTGTACAACAATGCGCTTAAAATGGTTTATACCCCAACGACCTTTGAACAATCTTTGATGGACCGTAAATTGTGGGGGCATATTGTTGAATCTGCAATAGGTAGTTACCTTGTAAGCCAGGCATTTGTTCATCGTTTTGAAGTATTTTATTGGAGAGAAAAAAATGACGAAGTTGACTTCATATTACGAAAAAAAGGTGTCTTAGTTGCTATAGAAGTTAAAAGCAATAGCGAGAAACGTACTACCGGACTTGATAAGTTCAACGAAATGTTCAAACCCCATAAATCATTTATTGTTGGTGATGGTGGAATTAGTATTGAAGATTTCTTGATGATGGATTTAACCCAATTATTTTTACTCTAAATTTTTCCTGAAAGGCGTTGTGTCATAATGAGCAAACTGCTGCGTTGCTCCTCAGTTTCGGACTTGGTCATGTACTTCAGTACACTCCCCTCTTCCTCAATCTCCATTCTAACACAACTTAATAGGGTGTGAGAAAATTTAGCATTCATTTGAGAACGCCCGTGTGGATGTTTTTATGCCCCACGAGACAGCAATCCTTACAGGCATATTTCAGGGGGACACTCATTTAGCATCTGCCCAAACCTCTGAAGACCGCCTATAAAACCTGCGAGCAAGTAGTCAAGAACCGCATCTATTCATCCAAGGAAATAACGGATATGATGCAACCAAACAATAATTTGGCAAAAAGGCCGTTGACTAATACAGCAGATAGTACACCTAACACCAAAAACACTACACAGCCTTGTCTTATTCCCACATATTGAAATACACAGGTCTGCTGGGGAGCGTGCAGTTCCTCAACATTCTTATCTCAATCGTACGCAACAAAGCTGCAGCCCTACTGATAGGTCCTATGGGTATGGGGTTGGCGGATTTGTATTTTCGAGCGATCGAACTATTCTGCAACTCTACGAATTTTGGTCTTGGACTTAGTGCCGTGCGTCGTTTGTCGCCGCTCTGCGAACAAGGTAATTTGCGCGCACTCAAACTGCAGTCCCAAATCATTCGTACCATGATTTTCTGGGCAGCACTATTGGGAGCGATTGTCACAATCATCCTCTCTCCCGCTCTGAGTTTGTGGTTTTTCCACGACACCTCTCACGCACTATCCATTTGCACATTGGCCCCGGCCGTAGCCTTCAGTACACTGACAAGTGGCGAAGTGGCAATATTACGAGGCACCTGTCGCTTGAAAGCGATTGCATCAACCTCAGCCCTTGTTGCCGGATGCACGCTGCTTTTTGCTCTGTTCTTTTATAGCATCTGGGGCATCAGCGGTGTTATCCCCGTGTTGCTGCTGACTACCCTCGCTACTTTTTTACTACATCTGCGCGTTTCCACCCGCCAGTTTCCCTACCGCATTTGCCCATTTCGTTTTCGCACTCTCAAGGCGGGTAAGCCTCTTCTCCAATTGGGCGTGGCATATATTGGTGCGGGCATTTTGGGGTCGGGCACCGAGATGCTGATTCGTGCTACAGTGGTCAATTCGGACAACGGCCTCTATGCAGCGGGTCTTTATGCTGCAGGACTGACCCTCACGGTGAGTTATGCACGTATGATATTTGTAGCGATGGATGCCGACTATTTTCCACGCCTGTCTGCCGCCACACAAGATATATCACGACAAAATCTCACGGTGAATAGCCAAATCAATGTTTTGTCTCTGTTGATGGCACCTTTCCTTATTGTTTTGGCGATAAGCCTGCCACTTGTGGTACGCTTGCTCTATAGTGCAGAATATTTGCCCGTGATGCCGATGGTGTGGGCGGCGCTGCCTTTTATGTACTTCAAATCTATCTACTCGCCTATCGCCTATCTGTCGTTGGCACACGGCGATTCGCGCGTCTATTTCGTGATGGAATTGCTCTACGACGTTGTATTCGCTGCCGCCGTAGTCGTGGGCTATCAATATTACGGATTGCTCGGTGCAGGCGTCGGTCTGTCGCTGGCCAACCTCTCCGACTTGTTGCTACTCTCCCTATTCTACCGCAAAAAATACCGCTTCCGCTACACCCGACAAGGCGCTTTGCTCTTCCTCCCACAGGGCATTTTGCTGCTGGGCGTACTATGCTGCATGCTGCTCGAGTCGGTGTGGTTGCGCTATGGCATCAGCGGCACACTTTGCAGCGTCTCATTGCTCTATAGTTTTATCCAATTAAAAAAACTGTGGCGATCGAATCCCACCACCTAACCTCCCCCGTACAATATGAAGTCGCATTTCGCCATACTGATTGCCGTTTATAACGGTTCAGGCCTACGTAGCAGAGTGCATTGAGTTCGTCTTGTCGCAAACCTGCTGCGTTGCTCCTCAATTTCGGATTGGGTCGTGTACTTCAGTGCGCTCCCTTCATCCTCAATTTCGGCGCCTTGCATTTTAATGATTCAAACTCATAACCTGATTCAACTGAAGCTTGCGAAAGTTGAGTATAATATAATAAATCCTAAAAAACGTTTTGCTTATTTTCGTGCATTTCGATTTTTGCCTCAAAAAAAGCGGTTGCAAAAATCGCCTTTTTTGTAAGTTCTGAAATAGCAAAAGGGGGTACGAAACTGTTAACTTTTGTAAAAATGTCGCGAAATGCAGATTTGGATTTCGCTGAAAAATGATGTATATTTGCATAAAGATTAAGGAGGGCACCGTTGCCCTCCTTTTTTTATGACCTTCCTCCTGAAAACTTCCTTTGAAGAAGGATTTTCTTCCTTTGAAGTAGGAAATTTTTCCTTTTAAGAAAAAAGTTTTTCTTTTTAAGAAGGAAAAATTCGCGCTGTTTTCCGAAATTTTTCGTTAAACTTCCTAAGTTTTTCTTAACAGAAGTTAAAGTTTTAAACTTTTTTACTTTTTGAGTGATGTTAATGGATGTTAAAAATTTTGACAAAGTGATTTTGTCAAAATTTAGTAAACAAGTAGACGAGGTACGAGTAAACAAGATGGTCGGGCTCGAACGCTTGCTTGCATGCTGCATAGCCCTCATATAGCTTAAAACCTTATAACCTTAAGACCTTATGACCTAACAAGTTTGTCACATGCGAAACTTGGATAATATATATATTGTGTTGTATTTGGCAATAAATTAATTTTTATTGCTTTTATTTAAAGATTATTAAGGGCTTATATATAATTTTACGGCGAAATCTAATTTTTTATAATATTAACTAATTTTTATCACAATGAAAAAGTATTTACTTTCATTGGCAGTGTTGTTTGCTGGCACAGCTGTTGCTCAGCAGTATAAGGCTGGAGATTTGTGCTATGAAGTTCAAGAAGGCGTAGAATTCCTCTTGTCAAAGGACTACATGGGTACTACATTCCTTACTCAGGACTCATGGAACTATCTCTCAACTGTCGCTAACGACAGTGCAAAGGTTGTTTTCGAATCAGCTGGCGAACAGACTGACGAAGGCTACGCCCTCTACTACATGAAGTTCGCTGCAACAGGCGAATACATCAAGGACCAGATGCTCAAGAAGGGATTCGACGGTTCAGACCTCCTTCTCTATCAGAAGCCTTACATCTTCACTACTACTAACGTAGAAGAAGCTGCTAAGTGGACTGTATGCCCCGCTGAAACACGCTACAAGCTTACAGTTGAAGACGAAGACTACGTTGCTAACTGGCGCGTATGGACTAACGTAGGTAATGGCGAAGACACTGCAGAAGATGTTGAAGCTGGCATTCAGAATAAGGAAATCCTCGACGGTGCAATCGTTATCATGAACGCTCACCTCGTTGAAGAAGGCAACGAAGCTACTTACTTCGAATATCAGACTCCTTCTAACGAAACTCCTTATGTGATGTTCGCTCAGCACGGTCAGAACTCATGGTTCTTCTGGTGGCCTGAAGAAATGGAACCCTTCGAAATCCTCGAAACTTACGTATTGGAAGTGCTCCCCAACGGTGTGAACTACGTAGTTGGTGACTGCCCCGGTCAGTACGAAGCTGAATCAGTAGCAGCTGTTGAAGCTGTGTACGCTCGTTACGAAGCTCTCTTCAGTGGCGAAAGCGACGAAGATCCCCTCGTAGTACTCGAAGACCTCAAGGCTGCAATGAAGAACGTTAAGGTTCACGAAATGCGCGAAGGTTACTACTACATCCAGCCCAACCTTCAGGTTCCTCCCGGTTCAGGTAAGGCTGGTCTCATCTTCGACGAAGGCGGCGCTATCCGTGCTCAGGAATTTGCTCGTCCCGAAGTGCTCACAGTTGAAGCTTCTAAGTACATTTGGTACTTCAAGCCCGCAACTGAAGCTGACATCCTCGAAGCATATGCTGAACCTAAGGAAAATGCTTACTACATCCAGAACTACGGTACAAGCAAGTGGGCTACTAACGTAGTGGCTAAGCTCTCTGGTAACTACGAACATACATTTACAACAGGCGACAAGGCTGCTGTTTACGTATTCGAATACCTCTCAGTTATCCCTGGTACTGTTTACATCTATACTCACCAGTCTAAGGGTAAGTGTACTGGTACAGACAGCTGTCCTTACTGCGCAGCATGGTGCCTCCAGAACCACGGTAAGCACTTGATTTTGAAGTGGAATGCTCGTTGGGACGAAGGTAACATGATGTTCCTCTACCCCGTTGCTCAGGAAGAAGTTGACGCAATCCGCGTTCAGTACGAACTCAACGACGATGGCACGCTCACGTTTAAGGGAACTGCGGATGGCACAGTGCGCGATGTAGTGATTCCTTCCGAACTGAACGGAACGCCCGTGACGCATATTGCCGAAGGTGCGTTCAAGAATACGGGCATTCATAGTATTGTGATTCCCGAGAGTGTTGTATCGGTGGGAGCTGGGGCTTTCGAAGGTTGTACGGATTTAAGATGGGTGGACTGGAGATCGCTGGCCGATGCGAATGCCGATTGTTTCGACACGCCAGAAAATCATGGTAATCTCTTGTTGTTTGTTCCGCAGGAAAGTGGTTATGGCGGAAACGTCGTGATTAATGGTGTGGCAGAGACGATTACGCTCGTTGATGGTAAACCATACAATTCGCCCTACGATTATACAGCAAAAACGATAAGTTTTGCAAAGAATTTCACAAAGCAAACAGCCATCGGCAAATCTGGCGGATGGGAAAGCATGGTGGTGCCATTCGATGTGGAACAAATCAGTTTTGAAGGCAAGAACATCACACCCTTTGGTGCTTACAACAGTGGTGAAAATCTCCTCTGCTGGTTGGCAGAAATGAACGGCAGTGGCGAATTCGAAATGGTGAGCAGCATACGTGCCGATCGTCCGCTTCTTGTGGCGATGCCCAATAGCGAAGAGTATGATTCAAGCTATATTATCGCCGGCGACGTGGTGTTCTCGGCTACGGATGCGCAAATCAAGGCTACGCCTCGTCCTGACCTCTCGCCGTCGCAGACATTCGTTCTTCGCGGAACGTATGAGGCAATCGAAGAGCAGTCGAAGGTATATACGCTCAACGATGAGATTTACAACGTGCTCTACGAGGGCGACTGCATGCCCGGCGCTGTGTTTGTGGCAAACGAGCGCGATGTGCGTCCTTTCGAGGCTTACGTCTTCACATCCAATCCTCAGCGCAGCGCTACGCTCAAGATTGGTGGTGTACGCCCGACGGGTATTGAAACGCTCCTCGATATTCAGTATGCGCCCGACGCATGGTACACACTCCAGGGTGTGCGCCTGAATAAGAAACCTGTCCAGACGGGCTTCTACATACATGGCGGAAAACTGGAATTCGTGCGCCAACGATAAGTTTTAAAAAAAAAATTTAATAAAAAGTGAAACCGGCAAAGCGAGTGATTGCTTTGTCGGTTTATTTGTTTTTTGAGGTTGTGAGGTCGCTTCGCTTTAAGGTTATGAGGTTTTAAGGTAATAAGGTAACCTTCTGGATGGTTTACTCGCTCACGCTCATCATCTTCGCAGTCTCATTTATTCGCCGTGGGCTTATCAGGTTCGCAGTTTCCTTTTTCCAAAGTTCGTAATTATTGCTGTCCGGTAAAATTTGTCTCTTTATTTTAGAGAACACGAATTTCACGAATAACACGAACCGAAGGTCGCGCAAGTCAATCCTTGCGGGGTGTTATCTTTGCTTATCGCATACGAACCAAAGGTCGCGCAAGCAATTGCACGAATACCATCCGGATGGCATTCGTGTTATTCGCCTCTGATTAAGAAATATTCATCCCGCATGGAGATTCGTGTTATTCGTGAAATTGACTTGCGCGACCTTCGGTTCGTGTTCTCTTAAACATAGAAATTCTCGTTTTTTTCGGTTGAATATCTATGAGGGGGCTTGTATGAGTACAACTATCCATCAAACAAAGAGTTATCTATATTTACCGGACAGCAATAATTTTGAATGTCTATTTTTCCTTAATTCTTTTGCACATTATCCGAAGTTAGTAACTTACCTTGATACTCACCTGTAAGGGTGCGCATGAATGCAACGATAGATGCCACTTCGGAGTCTTTAAGTTCTACGTCACACTGGTAAAGTGCCATATCGCATACAGCCTCTTCCATGGTAGCACGAGTGCCATCATGATAATAAGGCCACGTAAGTTCAATGTTACGCAAACCAGGCACCTTGAAGCGATGGCGGTCGCGCTCGTCCTTAGTCTGCTTGAAGCGACCGTTGTCTTCCTCAGTAAGTTCCGTTCCGCGGGCGTCGAAATAATGGTGTCGCAATCCCATAAGCTCGTAGGATTCGCCACCCAAGTTTGCACCCACATGGCATGTGGCACAACTGTTCGCCTTAAACAACTCGTAACCCTGAACTTCGTCTGCACTGAGCGCCTCATTATCGCCCAACAGCCATTTGTCAAACTTTGAATTGGGGGTGATCAATGTGCGTTCGAATTCCTCAATGGCATTCGTTATATTCGCTTCAGTGATACCATCAGCATAAATGGACTTGAATGCTTCAACATACTGCTTTTCCTTCGCGAGTTTAGCGATAATCTCGTCAAAAGAAGTAGAGGCCATCTCAACAGGGTTGAGTGGAGGTCCGGCAGCCTGCTCGGCAAGCGTCTTGGCACGACCGTCCCAGAACTGTACAAAGTTGTATACGGCATTGTAGGTTGTGGGCGCATTTACTCCGCCAAGATTGTTTGCTACACCCTTTGAATATTGGAGGTTGTCCACACCACCCGTGTTAAGTCCGTGGCATGTGGCACACGAAACGGTGTTATCTACCGACAGACGTGTGTCATGATAAAGGTCATAACCAAGCGCTACCTTTCTCATGTCAACGTCGGTGTTTGCTACAATAGGACGTATGGGTTCGCCTGCGCGCTCTGCGGTCAATCCATCATTGTAGTATGCTGTGCGGTAATCGCGTGCCCACTCTGCAATTACGGCTGCCTTCTCGTCCGTCATTTGGCTACCCCAGTGCATCAAGTAGTACTTTGCCATTGGCATGCGCTTATCCTGTGCTACCTTCTCTATTTTGGCAACATCCACAGGCGATGGCATACCGTCATCTTGCAATTGGGTAATGAAACCCTCAATGTCGAATGCACGATAGCCATCCTGAATGTCTTTCATCACCATATCTCCTGCTACAGGGAGGTTGGCATAGAATGGAAGTTGAGGATTTGCACTATGGCAGCTAATGCAACCGCCCTCCTCCATGATAGCTAAAACGCGTGCCTCAGGAGCCATCTCAGCGGATGGTGTTGTAAGCATTGCACGATAAGTAACAAAACTGCCTACTAAAAGCAGCAATGCAACAAAAATCAGATACTGAACTTTTTTTTGCTTCATAACTTTAAATTTTATTGGTTATATGTATGTATGCTTGTTTCTGCCGAGGGTAAGTAGTTGATACCATACCAGCACATCTGCAATGCCATGAAACCCAGCAGTATGATGATGTGGTAGCTCCACCTTCGGGATGTATTCATTACGCTTGGCGCTAAGTGTATGGCAATGATATACAATCCCCATGTAGCAACCGCCCACGACTCCTTTGCATCCCAACTCCAATATGCTCCCCATGCATCCTTCGCCCACAAAGCACCGGTAAGCATTCCTACCGTAAGAAAAGCCACCCCTGCATACAGGAGTTTTTCTATCGCCTTATCCATGTCATGGTTTTTGCGTATCAGCACAACGGTTGATAGCAATGTGGCGCATCCAAGCAACGCATACGAAAACATATAAATTGCGACATGAGGCACAAACCACACGCTCTGCAAGGCGGGCATCAGCGTTTGGTCATGAATCTCTGGCCTGACGATGTTTATAACAATGAACACCCCCGCAAGCACAGTTGAGAACAACATGATCCATCTGTATTTCCAGCGTGAATATGTGAACAACCCTGCTATAAGAATGAAGAAGGAGTACCACAAACGTGTTTCGCCCATAGTTCTCATAGGCGGTCGTTCGAGAGTGGCCCATAGCATGGCGATAAAGCCGCCCATAGCGAGAATGGCAAGCAACATGGTTGCTATAGCCACAGTGCTGCGCTCCTTTTTAAATATTGCCCAGGTAGCAGAAGTCGCAGCAATCAGCAGAACGATACCTGCCCAATAAGGAAAAATATCCCATCCCATAATCATTTAATTGTTCAATAAGGTTTTTAGGTTATGAGGTCGCTTCGCTTTTGAGGTTTTAAGGCTATGCAGCGTGCAAGAGTACAGAGTACAGAGTACAACTGCCGTGCGGAATGCAAACCAGCGTGTAAGTCAGACCTTCTCCTTTATTCGCTTACGCTCATCAGCTTCGCAGTCTCATTTTTCCGCATGGCTATTTATTCGCTTACGCTCATCAGCTTCGCAGTCTCCTTTCTCCGCATGGCTATTTCTCCTTTCTCCTTTATCCTTTGGTCCTTGTATAAAGAGAAGCACGGCACCGGCAATCAGCATTATTATGCCTGTTGCTGACACCCATTGCCATGGCTCGTTGACAATTTCAATAATCGCATATTTTTCTCCATTAGGTAAAGTAGAAAAACTCACAAGATACATCTTTTCGCTCAGCGTTCGTTCGTAAGGATGATTCACTTTCAGTGTCGCCATCTTGCCATCTACCAATAACTGCGCTTCGTAGTGGGTCGGCGCACCACTCTCGGATTGCTGAATTGAAAAGTCTTTTAGCTCCATGGTATAGGGCAATAACTTTAGCCTTCCTTCCGGTGTGAATGCCTCATTTGAAGAAGAATGATATACAGGCGCACGCCACTTCTCACGATCGGGTGCTCCCCAGAACCCGGCGCCTACTGCGAGCAATAAACCGATATGTGTTACACAGAAACGCCATCGTATGCCCTTCCTGTTATGCCAACCACGCAAAACAACAAATAGCACATGGCTCTGTATGAACAATAACGATAAAACCAATGGCCAAGCAGTGGTCGATGGTTTGCGTTGCAACCCGAGGGTTATGCCAATCACCACAATCATGGCAAGCGACAACCATGTGGCCTCGCGTGAGAGCATAAATAAAGCACAAGCATTATTCGCTCTATTGCGGAACAGTATCGTTATCAGCATCATCCACAATGCTAAAACCAAGATGTTGAGCGGAAAACTGAATATACCTACAGGGAAGCTACCCCAACCAATTTCAACAATTAAAGACAAAGAAAGCATCACGCCTACAATGCAGACGGCTTTTCGATGGGATAAACTTCTATCTATTGTCAATATCTCCATATCAAACGATAAAGGTAATTCAATTTTCTGTCTTAATTTTTTCATTGGTGGAACTGCCACACCATTTTGTCCAATATTAAATTCGCTGAACGACGTTAAACATCCATTAGCAAAACTTTGACAAAGTTAATTTTATTTATTTAAATAACAATACTTCGCGAAGTGTAGATTTGTTACAATTGAAATAAAATTGACTATAAATATCCGCACAGGTTTTAGTCATTTATTGGAGTTCTCCTCAGCGTCATGTAATTATCAGCAGGAAATAACCCAACCATTTTTCGTCCCACCAATTAAAACTGCATGGCTGTCAGGTTCATTCTGTGTCTATTGGTCGCCCTATTGGATACTTGGAGAAGCAGTTGCTTATCAATCATGGATTTAATGGTCGGGCACGCTTGGTTCCTTACTTCAACGAACAGAACAACGAGAGTCTGCTTATCTCAGTACAGGCGTCAGGTGTGTATAACGGGAAGAAGGATAAGCGACTGGAGAAGACAATGGAGACGGAGGAGAGTAAACTGGAGGAACGCACGGACTTCTCGGATACGTTCGATACGCTCTACATTGGATGTGAGCGTTTTCCACAAGAGACTGTGGTCTTGCCTGTGACCTCGGGCTTCTAAATAAATTATCTGATTTTTTTGTTTATGTAAACTTTACGACGCCATAAAGATTGTAATATGGCTGAACGAAAGATTAAGTTCTATAAGAACTATTTTAATGAGTTCTTTGAAGCGCAAAACGAAAAGGTAAGACGTGAAATAGCTCAAACATTAGTTTGGTTGCAAACAATTGACAGATTATCTGTTTCTATTATAAAAAGTATCGAAGGAAAGAAAGGTTTGTATGAAATACGCGTAGAATTTAGTGGTAATATATACCGAGTATTCTGCTGCTTTGATGATGGACAATTAGTAATTCTTTTTAATGGTTTCCAAAAGAAAACACAAAAAACTCCTATTGGTGAGATAGAGAAAGCAGAGCGTTTAATGAATGAATATTTTAACGAGAAAAATAAATGAGTTATGGATAAAAGTAAAGAATTAATGATTTGCACCACTCTCGACGAACTTTTGGATGTCGAGTATGGCAAGGTTGGTACTAAGACTCGTGATGAGTTTGACAGAGAAACTGAAGCGTTTTGTCTTGCACAAACGCTTAGAGAAGAACGCCTGCGTGCTGGTTTAACTCAAGAAACTTTAGCGGAAAAGATTGGTACAAAGAAGACATATATTTCACGTTTGGAAAACGGGAAGTCAGACATTCAACTGAGTACATTATTCAAGATTTTTGAAGGTTTGGGAAGACAAGTAAGTTTAACTATTTTATAAATTAGTTTCACTTTTCTGAACGACGAAAATATTCTTATCCGTAACATAGCTAATCTTCGCGAGTATAGATAAAGTTAACCTCTTTGTGTGGTAGAAAAATCAAGCGGTCGCCCTTGGCGATCGCTTTTTTGTTAGGTGCGGACTTCAAATCGCAGTTCGCCCTCACGTGCGGCGATTTGACCGCGTCGTTGGTGCATATTCTGCCTTTTTTCGTTTGAGGTGATGAGTTCACAGGCGGAGGGCGGAATGAAAGTGATGAGCAGTCTTCATCTACGCCTACGACTGCTCATCACTTCCCAGTTGCTCACGTGTCGCCATCTGCGTTCTGACACGATTTTGAGAGGGTCAGCCACACCACTTATCCCTAAATAGCCACTGCGTTTCGCTGTTCTGTGATAAGTCGGGTGGTTTATTATTACAGATTCAAAAAAACACGATTTTGTTTCTACGGTGCAAAATCGTATGGGACCCAGAAAGAATATGAGTGGTTTGATTAATTCAAGTTTCGCAAGTGCTTAACTTATTAGGTTATAAGGTTTTAAGGTTATGCAGCGTGCAAACCAGCGTTCGAGGTTAACTTACCCAAAGTTTGGAAACTCTCCACAGGAGATGTCATAGAATACAAAGAAGCCACCTGCATAGGCGGCTTCAAGCGTAAGGGAACGCATAGAATTATGGTTCCGCTTTCGGGAGTCATCCGAGAGTTTCGGGATATTACATTGTTTGAAATTGATGGGTTGAAGGTTTTTTATAGAGAATATTTTGCGGATTCAAAACAAATGCATAACTTTGCAACGCAAGAACCCGCCAAGCCTCTTAACAATGCTCAAATGTGCGGGTCGTTTTTTTTATATACCCTATGGCATCAATAATACTATTTAACAAAGAATACAAGTCTCCACAAGAACTCGTGTCCATACTACAACATAGAGGACTTGAGATTGACGAAACGACAAAAGCTGAACATTATCTTACACACATAGGTTATTATCGTCTTTCTGCATACATGTATCCCCTGCTTAAAATGCCCAAAGAACAACATGTGTACAAAGAAGGAGCTTCTTTTGATAAAGTAATGATGCTTTATCGTTTCGACAAAAAGTTTCGCTTGTTTCTCTTTAATGAAATAGAAAAGATAGAAGTGGCAGTACGCAGTGCCATTGTAAATATTGCCTCTGATATCATTGACAATCCTTTTTGGATAACAGATTCATGCAACTTCATTGATCAAGCTAAGTTCAATCGAACGATGTCCCTTATTGATAATGAACTTCGGCATACAAGAGAGGACTTTATTCTTCATTTTCGAGAAACCTATAGTAATCCATATCCTCCAGCATGGATATTGGCAGAAATACTCCCACTTGGAGTAATGACAAACATCTATAGCAATCTTAAAAATAAGAGGGTCAAGAAAGCAATATCTCAAAGATTTGGTTTACAGGTCACTCCATTTGAGTCTTGGCTCACCATCATAACTGTAACGAGAAACTCTTGTTGTCATCACTCGCGCGTTTGGAACCGTGTCTATTCTATACGTGCTACATTGCCCAATAGAATAACATTTCCCTGGATAACCTTACCTACAGACTTACTGCGAATTTACTTCACTCTTTGTATTATCAAATACTTCGTAAATATTATATCTCCGGCAAACGATATGCTTGCCAAACTTCAAACCCTATTTACTCGTTTCCCAGAGATAGACAAAAACGCTATGGGCTTTCCCGATAATTGGGAAAATGAACCTTTATGGAATAATTAACTTGACAAGTCGTAGAGCAATCTACGACTTTTTTTTGTCTTTTCTATTTCTATATACGTTGGATAAGTTTGCATCAAATCCAACACAGAAATGAAATACGACATCTACATCAATGGTTCAATAGGCTATCCCTTCTCAGCCTCCTTCATTCAAGACGAACTCGCCAAGGAACTTTATTTATCTGAAAAAGCGGGTATTCTCATTGTATGATAGAAAATATCTCTTTGCTTTCGAGGAGGAAACGAACGCGGAAAATTTGACTACAAATCAACAGTCAAGATTGCTTCGACTTCGTGATATGTACCTCTATTGGTTGCGCCATCACGCCTATTCCGACAAACCTTGTTTACAACAACACTAATTGTGCCAGAACGGTTAATCTTTTTACGTACAAACATGGTACAAATGTAAGAATAGCTTTGCGTCACCCAAAGTCACCTATTTAAAATAACTAACTGACTGATTTTCAATATCCGACATTTAATGGCAACAAAAAGTGATGAAGTCAAAAAATCGTCCCACTTTTGTCCCAGTTTTTTTTTATGGAACAAAAAAATGTAGGTCAATCTTCTGACTTAGAAGTCTTTAGATTACCTACATTTGCTTGATTGTTGCGGAGACCCGACTCGAACGGATGACCTCCAGGTTATGAGCCTGGCGAGCTACCAACTGCTCCACTCCGCGATGTTCGACTTGCATCGTTTTGTTTTCGAGTGCAAAGTTATAGTTTATTTTTTAATTGGCAAAACATTTGGGGAGTTTTCTTTTATTTTGGCAATGATGGAGTCTGTTATACTTGTTTTTTTGTATATGAAAGTTGCAAAAATGAATGGCATTTTAGATGGGTTTTTGAAAATGAGTGTTTGGTAGAGGGGGCGCTCATTTCAAAAATATCCGGGCTAAACTCTAATTTTCTGGCAAGGCAAATTATTGGACCTCTCCTTTATTTTTCGGTGAGTAGCGCAGACACGGCGTAGTGGTCGGACATGCGGTGTTTTTTGTAGATATGTCCTTTGTGGGCGGTCCAGTGGTTGGCAGAATAGAGGATGTGGTCGATTCGTACAAACATTGCGTGCCTGTTGAAGGTTCTTCCGATTCCGTTGCCCGATTCTACGAATGCGTCCTCAAGGTTTGCAGAGTTGATGATGGTGTTGTATGTGTAGGAAACCGGAGTTTCGTTAAAATCGCCGCATACGATAATTTTGCGGTCGGCATTGCGTTGAATATATTCGGCAACGCGTTGGGCTTGTTGGGCTCGGGGAATTGACGTTGCAGCCATTTTGCGCAGAATTCCCAACATGGGGCGAATCATTTTGTTTTTTGCATCGTCGTCGGGGATGATGTTGTGCACGGTTTCATTGAATTTTGTGCGGTCGCCCGAGGTGAGTTTCATTGACTGCAGGTGGGTCACAATAAATAATATGGTGTCGGCTGGTGCATGTAGTACTTTAAACACCGCAGCTCCATTTCCCTCATGACTGCATAGTTTTTCTTTTCCGACAATGGGGAATTTAGATATACATCCCAGTCTGTTGCCTGCGAAGGAAACGGAGTCGGTGTGGTAGTCGTGCTTTTTGAGCAAGGGTGCAATGTTCTTTTTGAATGGATGGGGGTCCATACCTTCCTGATAGCCTACGATGTCCGGGGCTTCGTTTATAATGAACATTGCCACGCGGTTGTTGCCGTTGCTATCGTTGATTTTCGTTTTCTTCTCCAGTTGTCCAAACCCGTGCGTGTTGTAGGTCATTACCTTTATGGGATTTTTAGGCGTTGAGGTGGGGAGGTTGATGGGGCAATAAGTATGGATGGTTGGTGCGCAAACAATCAATCCCAATAAGGTAATCCACGTTTTGCGCCATGCCACTAACAGACTCATCAAGCAGACGATAAGCGTTGTTGTAAGGAAGATGGGGAATGCAAGTCCCAGCAGACTTAAATATTTACAATATTCGGGTGATACATGTGTGCTACCTGCTGCTATCCATAATCCTACCACACTCACTACGGAAATGAGTGTTATACAACTGCTCACACAACGAGTGAAGACGGTTGCAACCTTCTTCGCTGTTGGTTTTGTGTCGTTTGTTGGTTTCAATATTGATAATTTTCTAAATAACTTTCAACTAAGGTTTTGAGGTAATAAGGTTATAAGGTTTTAAGGTTTACCATTCGGGATATTCCCTCATTCGTTTATATAAACAGTCTGGATAGTCCTCAAAAACCTCACGAGCGTAGTGACCTAACAACCTTATAACCTTAAAATAGTAAACGAGCGAGGAGAAAGGAGAAAGGAGAGACCATCCGGATTGGCTACCTTAAAACCTCACGAGCGAAGCGACCTTAAAACCTTATAACCTAACAAGTTGAGTATATGCTCAACTTGAATTATAGCGTTGAAGCACGCACTATTTGTCCTTCTTTTTTGTTTGCGAATTTGACACGTTGAAAAGGAACTCTTTTTCCTCTTTTGTCAGGCAGTCGTAGCCTGATATTTTTATTTTATCGAGCAGTTCGTCCACTTTCTTTCGCATCGCCTCGCGTTCAGCCTGCACATCTTTTGTGGGTGGGGGCGTATAAGTTGAAGTTGAGGTGTAGGTATAGTTCCTAAAGGGGGTATTTAGGATTTTCTTTTTGTTGCTGAAGTGGGATTTGAGTTTTCCCCACCAACCTATACCGTGGTTGAGGCGTGTCCAGCGAACAAGCAAGACGAAACCAAATATCATGCCGCCTAAGTGAGCAAAGTGGGCCACGTTAGAATTGCTGCTGAAGGAGAGGAAGAGTTCGAGCGCTGCATATCCTACAACGAAGTATTTTGCCTTCATCGGTATAGGGGGAATGAGCAACATGATGCGTTCGTTTGGAAATAGGAAACCGAATGACAGCAGGATACCATACACTGCGCCCGAAGCACCAATCGTGGTCCATCGGCGGAGGAATTCCTCCATCGGAATAATACTTGACCCTGTATTTACTGTTTCGTACTGATGCAGGTTTTCAATATAATATTCACCGAATTGCACAAGTTCCTGACAGAATCCTGCGCCGACACCGCAGACGAGGTAGTAGATCAGGAAATGTCTTGAACCCAATGCTTGCTCTGTTATTCGTCCAAACATCCACAATGCAAACATATTGAAAAACAGGTGTGTCCAGTCGGCATGCAGGAACATGTAGGTGATTAATTGTAAGACATTGAAATTGTCTGCCAACGCAAAATGCAGTCCAAACCAGTTTGCGAGGTTTATGCCCTGCGCCTCCATTATCAGTTGTAGCAGAAATACTGCCGTATTTATAAAAAGGAGATACTTGGTGATTGTTGGTATGTTGTTCATAATAATTTAGACGAATGTGGTTGGGGGGGGGAGGAACCTGCGGTTCGTTAAGAGGTTAAGAGGAACCTGTGGTTCGTTAAGAGGTTCAGAGGTTGGGATGAACCTTCGGTTCGTTAAGAAAGTTCAGATGAACCTTCGGTTCGTTAAGAAGTTCAGAGGTTAAGATGAACCTGCGGTTCGTTCAGAGGTTTCCTTCCAGATGATTTATTTGCTAATGCTCATCAGCGTCGCAGTCTCATTGCTTGTTTACTAAATTCATATAAGGGCTTACGTGAGAATGTTGGTCGTTAATATGAGAGTGGGATTGCGTTATGAATGGCAACCTTATAACCTAGGAATAGTAGACAAGTTATTAGGTACGAGTAGACGAGATGGTTAGACTCGAACGCTGGCTTGCACGCTGCATAGCCTTAAAACCTCAAAGCGAAGCGACCTTATAACCTGCATAGTCTTAAAACCTTATAATCTCAAGACCTTATAACCTGCACAACCTTAAAACCTCAAGACCTTATAACCTTATAACCTAACAAGTTGAGCCTTTGCGAAACTTGAGTCATTTATTAATAAAGCGGCACGCCCCTGCCCTACTTTGTTGTCGGGAGCATGGTTTGCCGCTCTATTAAGTGTGATTTAAGGTGGGGTCGACCCCACCTTAATAGAACTACCTTAAAAAGTCAAATTATGTGCTTATTTATTTAAGCGCCATGTAGCGCCGTCCTTAGTGTCTTTCACTTCAAAGCCGAGTGCTGCGAGTTCGTTGCGCACCTTGTCCGAGGTAGCCCAATCCTTGTTGGCCTTCGCAGCAGCGCGGATTTCGAGGAGCAGGTCGATGGCCTTTCCAAAGGCTTCTTCGCGTTCGGCATTGCCATCGGCTTCGCTCGCGAGACCGAGAATGTCGAAGGCAAACGTCTGGAACACCTTCTTGAGGGCTTCGAGGGCTTCGGGGGTGATGGTGAGTTTCTTGTCAACAATCGTATTGATGGTGCGGCAAGCGTCGAAGAGGTGGCTGATTACGATGGGCGAGTTGAGGTCGTCGTCGAGGGCGGCATAGCACTTCTGTTCGAGTTCGTTCACTTGGTCGATGGTTACGTTTCCGTTTGCTGCGCCTTCGATGCGGTCGAGGTCCTTGAAGGCTTGCATCAATCGGTCGAGACCCTTCTTTGCTGCCTGGAGCGCTTCGTTGGAGAAGTCCACCGTTGAGCGATAGTGCGCCTGGAGGATGAAGAAGCGGATGGTCATCGGCGTGTAAGCCTGTTCGAGCAAAGGATGCTTGCCGGTGAAGAATTCGTCGAGGGTGATGAAGTTGTTATACGACTTACCCATCTTCTTACCTGCGATGGTAATCATGTTGTTGTGCATCCAATAGTTGACCATCGGCTTTCCCTGTGATGCTACAGCCTGTGCAATTTCGCATTCGTGGTGGGGAAACACGAGGTCCATGCCGCCGCCGTGAATGTCGAACTGTTCGCCGAGA
>JAZQXH010000089.1:0-20225 GCA_045632745.1 Alloprevotella sp. | reverse complement strand
TCTTTTGATGGGCGAAACGCCCCCCGATGCCAATATGGTCAACGACGAGGGGTTGCCTCCGCTTCCGGAGACGCTTTCTGCCAATGTCGTAGAGGCGATTGAAAAGGCGATGCATCCGCGTCGCAAATTCCGCCTACAGTCGGTCGCTGATTTTCTAAAGATTTTGGATACAACTTCAGCGCCTGTTGTAGTAGCCAAAAAGGTTGAGCAAAAGGTGGTGGATGAATCTACACAAGTCGATACCGAGATTTTTGTGGATGATAATGTGTCGCAGGATGAAATCGAAAAAGCTACAGCTTTTCAGGGATTCGTTGATTTATTCGTGCGTTGGAAGAAACAGGTTGTTTCGGTATGCGCAGTGTTGGTGCTAATAATCGTTGCTTGCATTGTTGATTGGGGAAATATGTTTACACCATCCATGCCATCTGAATTAGATGACGATACAGATTCTTTATTAGCAGTCGCTACTGATACGCTTAATGTTACATCTGGAAAACTGCAAGTTGGTCAGCAAGCTATTGACGAAGCAAAAAAGGAAAAAGCTACTTCTGCATTGTCTCAAGAGCAACAGTCCGCGCCTTCTTCTTCAACGGATTCTGAGTTAAGTGTTGCTAAAAATGGAACTTCTAAGACGTACGCAGTGAAAGGAGTTGTATTTAAAATGATTAAAGTGCGTGGTGGTACCTTTCAGATGGGCGCAACGTCCGAGCAAACAAGAGCCGATTCTGATGAAAAACCTGTTCACAGTGTGACGTTGAGTGATTACTACATTGGCGAAACCGAGGTAACGCAGGAACTTTGGACGGCAGTGATGGGAACTAATCCATCGCATTTTACAGGTAATGCTCAACGTCCGGTAGAGTCGGTTTCTTGGAATTTTTGTCAAACTTTTATTTCGAAGTTAAATGCGTTAACGGGCGAAAACTTCCGCCTTCCTACAGAAGCGCAATGGGAATATGCTGCTCGAGGTGGCAACAAGTCTAGGGGATATTTGTATAGTGGCAGCAATTCGATAGGTGATGTGGCGTGGTATGGTGGACATTCTTATGATAAAGGCGCTGAGCATCCGGACTATGGTACGCATGCTGTTAAAACCAAATCTCCCAACGAATTAGGGCTTTACGATATGTCGGGCAATGTGATGGAATGGTGTCAGGATTGGTTTGGACGTTATTCTTCAGCAGCAGTGACGAATCCCCAAGGACCGGCATCAGGGGCGAGCCGTGTGAGTCGTGGTGGCAGTTGGTTCTTCGGTGCGTCGGACTGCCGTGCAGCTAACCGTAACTACAACTCGCCTGGCACCCGTTTCAATACTTTGGGTTTTCGCCTTGCCCGATAGTTTGCAAAAGTTCCAAGTTAAAAAAGAAGCGAACGAAGAACGTATAGAGTAAAGATTCGGTATGCCGACAGGGAGGGGAGAGGTGCGTAAGCTCCGCCCCGACCAAGGAGGCATGCCGCAGTTGTGAGTATGATAAAATATTTCTGTAAGGGATAATAAAAAACGAGAATGTGCCAAAATTTTCAATTTGACTCATCCTCGTTTTTTTGTTTTTAGGTTGTGATATTGCAATATACCTCCGAAATAACAGACCTCTCTCACTTCATCATTTCTTTATCACAATAGAAATGGCGATGGCGAGTGTGAGTAGCATGGGGTAGAAGAGGTGGGGGATGATTTCGAGGGGCGAGAGCGATGCGAGTCCGGCTGCCATCAGGAGTTGCGCTCCATAGGGGATGAAACTCTGAACGACGCACGAGCAGGTGTCGAGGATGCTGGCACTTCGGCGACGGTCCACACCGTAGCGGTCGGCAAGGTCTTTCGAGATTTCGCCTACGCTGAGAATGGCAATTGTGTTGTTAGCGGTGCAAAGGTTGGTGAGGCTCACCAGCACTGCGATGCAACATTCAGCCCCTCTGCTGCTGCTTATGCGGCGCGTCAGTTTGTGGATGAGGTAAGTGATGCCGCCATTGATGCGGATGAGTTCCAGTACACCGCCCGCTATCATTGAAATCAGAATGAGTTCGCCCATTTCGCCGATGCCGCTTGCCATGGCGGAGAACCACCCCTCGGCACTGAATGTACCCATGCTGATGCCTATCAAACCAGTGAGCAGATTCCCGATGAGCAGCACGATGAGCACGTCCTTACCCATCAGTGCCAGAGCGAGTACGGCGAGGTAGGGCAGCACTTGGATGAATTGCGCCAGTGTGATGTCGGGCGTTGCGTAGTGAGTGGGCGTATGGATACCTATTATCAGGTAAATAATCGTTGTAATGAGGGCTGCCGGTAGGGCGATGCGGACGTTCGTACGGAACTTGTCGCTCATCTTTATGCCCTGTGTGCGCGTGGCAACGATGGTGGTGTCGGAGATGAAGGAAAGGTTGTCGCCAAAGAGTGCGCCACCCACGGTTGCCGCAACGATGAGCGGAGTGGATATGCTTGTTTCAGCCGCAAGTCCGGCTGCCACGGGTGTGAGGGCTACGATGGTGCCGACAGAGGTGCCGATGCTCATGCTTACGAAGCAGGCGGTGACGAATATGCCGGGCAGCAGCATGCTTTCGGGGAGCAGCGAAAGGGTGAAGTTCACCGTAGCGTCGATGGCGCCCATGGCTTTGGCGCTGCTGGCAAAGGCACCTGCCATGACGAATATCCACACCATGAAGAGCAGATTCCGATGTCCGGCGCCGCGTGAGAAGTGGTTGATGCGTTCGTGCACGCTGTGGCCTCGTGTGATGAGTAGGGCATAGGCAGCGGTGAAGATAAATACGAGCAGCAGTGGCATTTTGTAGAAATCTTCAAAGCAAATGCCTGTCGTCAGGAAGCAGGCTATGAGCACAGCCATCGGACTGATGGCGAGCAATCCGTAGCGCTTTGCCCGCCGTGATTTCGGGTGGGTGTTGTTTGTGGACATGATTTGCGTATGTATGAATAAGGATTTTTCTTAAGGACTGCAAAAATACAAAGAAATCAGCGTTTTATCGGCATTGCGAGCCAGTAATTCGTGTTGCATTAAATTGTCGGATGAAATATTTATTCATGAGAGGTTGTTCTGAATCATATTTATTAAATTTGTGATACATAACGAATTTTAAAATTATGAAAACGATTGATGAACTTTGATACTGTGTTATCGGTTGTGCAATGAGGGTGTATAAAGCTCTTGGACCGGGTTTACTTGAATCTGTTTATGAAAAGGCTCTTGTTCATGAACTTGTTCTTGCTGGTATCTCTGTTCATTCGCAAGTGGCAGTGGAGGTAAATTATAGAGGAATAAATATAGGTGAGGGGTTAAGGGTGGATTTGCTTGTAGATGACAGATTGATTGTAGAGCTTAAGTCAGTAGAAGAAATTAAACCTGTGCATCATAAGCAATTGCTTACTTACCTTAAACTTATGGATAAACGTGTTGGATTGCTCATTAATTTCAATGTTGCAGATATTATGCAGGGCATAAATCGCATTGTGAATTAAAGAATTTAGAGTCATACGTATAATTTTTTTCACACAGACATCACAGACTTTCACAGACTCGCACTCGCATTGCTTGTGCTCACCATCCGGATGGTGCGAGCATGCTCGCCAAAGTCTGTGTTCGTCTGTGCAAGTCTGTGTGCAAATAAAAATTCAATTTGAGATTAAATCCTTAGTTTGAATTCATTTAGTCATAATTTATTTCACACAGACATCATCACTTTCACAGACTCGCACACGCATTTGCTTGTGCTCACCATCCGGATGGTAGCGAGATTAAAAGCGATTAGCTGATTTTGTGTTAGTGTGCAAATATAACTTTCCTGCCATTCAATATTTGTGTGAGCATAAATGTATGTGATGGATTTTCTACGACAACATTATTTTGATACATTCGTAATATTTTGAGGATTCGGCAGGTTTAACTAACTTTGCGTGGAAATCATTTTAGTAACAAAAAAAGGTTGTGCCCCATTCATTTCGACAGTTGGAGTGGGTACAAATAAAAATTACGACAGAGACTGTTTATATGTTTACCGTAAGTAGAAAGGACCTTGGCGAATTGTTGGCGCTGTTTAGATTGGTTGAGAATATGGAGGTGGCAGAGGCAACGTCCGAAGGACAAGCCTCGGATGTGAGCGTGGCGATTTCAGCCGTGTTGCGCGAGGAAGACAAGGTGATGCGCTGCTATCGTCGTGAAGGCGAATTTGTGCATATTGAGCGTGAAGACAGCGACGAGGTGTTGACGTTCGACGTAGCCGAATGGGCAAGTGTTGCGCAGGGGCTTTTTGAAGCTTTGCGCCAAACCGATGACGAAAACATCGTGCTTGTGGACGATGCAGAGGAGGCTTTTCTGGACCGCGCGAAAATCTTTAATATAGCAGGCACCGGCGAAGGGCAGCACCATTTGTTGCTTGCCACGGATGCAGGATTGATGAAAGCCGGTGTGTGGATGCGTGTCGGAGCTTACCCTACAAAGGTGCTCGACGGCGGACGTGCTGCGAATCTGAAACTCGAGCAAACCGGAACGCGCTTTGCTACGCCCATGGCGGCAAAGGTCAATGCTCTCGAAACTGCCAACACCATCCGCGACCGTATGCTCCTCGTGGAGGATATGGGAAGTTCGCTGAAGTACTTTGGCGTGGCAGACAAAGTTTTTCGTGCGAACGTCTCTATGCTTGACCTACATTTGGGGAGATTGCTCACGGAGATGGTGCGCATTTCCTATATGGAGGATATCTTCAAGCTCGATGAACTCACAATGCGCATCAATGAACTCAATCCGCTCAAGGTGAAGTCGGAATTCATCGATAAGCATCATTATTACGAATATAAAATCAAGCAACTCCTTATGGCGTGCGCTGCTGGTATGCGTCCGGCGAAGATTTATACCGGTTCGGAAAATTTGCCTGACTATTTTGTAGTGCTCAACCCCAATAGTCAACCTATCGCTTTCCCTGCTGCTGACCGCGCCCGCTTTGCTGACTTCTTGTTTCATGCTACACGTCTCGAACGTGGTAGTCTTGTGAAAGACAAGTATGGTGAACTCGAGCGAGAAAACAATGTTTATTATTTTAAGTTGAATCTTAAGATAGCATTGACGAAGCGATAGGGATTATACCCCTTATAATATAATACATATCAATTTGTTGACTTGATTTCTTTCGTGCATTTCAATTTTTGGCGAAAAAAATGAGCTTGCAAAAATTGCCTTTTTTGAAAACTATAAGATAGCAAAAGTGAGTGCAAAATTGTTAACTTTTGTAAAAACAGCGCGAAATGCAGATTTGGAGATCGCCGAAAAATGATGTATATTTGCATAAAGGTTAAGGAGGGCAGTGTTGCCCTCCTTTTTTTGTGACCTTCCTCCTGAAAACTTCCTTTGAAGAAGGATTTTTTACCTTTGAAGTAGGAAATTTTTCCTTTGAAGAAAAACTTTTTTCTTTTTAAGAAGGAAAAAATTGCGCTGTTTTTCGAAAATTTATGTTAAACTTCCTAACAAATTCTTAACAGAAGTTAAAGTTTTAAACTTTTTTACTTTTTGAGCGATGTTAAGGGATGTTAAAAAAGTTGACAAAGTGATTTTGTCAACTTTTAGTAAACAAGTAGACGAGGTACGAGTAGACGAGATGGTCAGACTCGAATGTTTGTATGCACGCTGCATAGTCCTTATAACCTTACAACCTCATAACCTTACAACCTCATCTTATAACCTTAAATCCTCACAAGCTAAGCGACCTTATAACCTCATAACCTCAAAATAGTAGACGAGATGGTCAGACTCGAATGTTTGTATGCACGCTGCATAGTCCTTATAACCTCATAACCTTACAACCTCATCTTATAACCTTACAAGCGAAGCGATCTCATAATCTCAGGACTTTAAATAAAAAAGTACAGAGTTCAAGTGCTCTGAAAGCAATTGTTCTCTGTACTTATTTTTAGTATTAGGACTATGAGTTTTTGTGGCGGTTGGCGCGTCGACGTCGGATGTCGGCTTTTTTCTTTGCAGCGCCTGAGCCGTGTAGTCCGGTGATGTATGTTTTCTTCTTGGCCTTGGTCTTTACTTTTTCTTCAACGGGTTTTCGGAGTTTTGCACCTTTGAAGGTAATGCCCATGGTCATGGCTTGCGTGATTTCTTCTTCGCCAGCTTTTCGCATAGTTTGATTGTGTTAGGGTGAAGATTAATGGTGGAACAAGCGGATGCCTGTGAATGCCATTGCAATGCCGTATTTGTTGCATGTTTCGATAACATGGTCATCGCGTACAGAACCGCCTGCTTGTGCTACATAGCGTACGCCGCTCTTGTGAGCGCGCTCGATATTGTCACCGAAGGGGAAGAATGCGTCCGAACCGAGTGCAACGTCAGTGTTTTGTGCGATCCATGCTTTCTTTTCTTCGCGTGTGAGGATTTCGGGTTTTTCAGTGAAGAACTGCTGCCATACGCCATCAGCAAGTACGTCTTCGTAGTCGTCGGAGATATAGATGTCGATGGTGTTGTCGCGGTCGGCACGGCGAATCTTTTCTACCCATGGGAGATTCATCACCTTGGGATGCTGGCGCAACCACCAGATGTCCGCCTTGTTTCCTGCAAGGCGTGTGCAGTGGATGCGGCTTTGCTGACCGGCTCCAATACCGATGGCTTGTCCGTCCTTGACGTAGCACACGGAGTTGGATTGTGTGTACTTCAGCGTGATGAGCGCAATCATAAGGTCGCGCTTAGCAGCTTCGGGGAAGTTCTTTTCGATAGTGGGGATGTTGTCGAAGAGCGTGTCCGACGTAAGGTCGATTTCGTTGCGTCCCTGTTCGAAAGTAACTCCGAATACTTGCTTGCTTTCGATGGGGGCAGGCACGTAGTTGGGATCAATCTTGAGCACGTTGTAGCTACCGTTGCGCTTTTCGCGAAGAATTTGGAGCGCTTCTTCTGTATAATCGGGGGCGATGACACCATCTGAAACTTCGCGCTTGATGAGCAATGCTGTAGCCTTGTCGCAAGTGTCGGAGAGGGCGATGAAGTCGCCATAGCTCGACATGCGGTCGGCACCGCGTGCGCGTGCATAAGCCGTTGCGATGGGAGTGAGGGGTTCCTTGATGTCGTCAACGAAGTAGATTTTCTTCAGCGTGTCGCTCATGGGTTCGCCTACGGCAGCACCTGCGGGACTTACGTGCTTGAAACTTGTAGCAGCAGGAAGACCTGTAGCGGCTTTGAGTTCCTTAACGAGCTGCCATCCGTTGAGTGCGTCGAGGAAGTTGATGTAACCAGGGCGACCGCTCAATACTTCGATGGGGAGTTCGCCTTCGTGCATATAGATGCGCGAGGGCTTTTGGTTGGGGTTGCAACCATACTTTAATGCGAGTTCGTTCATAAAGTTTAGGTATATATGTTTTTATTCTTGTTCTTGTCTTTTTTTTACTGTGTCGCAAATTTACTAAAAAATGATGGGATAATCACTATTTTAGTCAGACATAAGTGTGGATAGTACGTTTTTGTGTGCTACTTGAGCATGATGCCCGTGAAAATGCGACCGGAACGTATGCCCAATCGGCGTGCAGAGAAGTAGGCGTCGTGGTGGGTGTGGGTGCAGATGCCGCAGACGGTGATGTTTTGTGGCATGACTCCTGCGGTTTCAAGGCATAGTCGGTTTGCGTGCCAAAGGTCGATGTGCCATTTCTGCGTGTTGCCGGCAGCAGGGTAGCGGTGGGCGATGGCATGCATCGGGAAGTCTGCATTTTTGAAAGCGTCATAGACTTCGTCACCGATTTCGAAGGCAGCTTCTGAGATGGAAGGTCCGATGATGGCTTTGACGTGAACAGGGTTTGTGCCGTAAGTGGCGCTCATCTGTTGGAGGGTTTTGCTGGCAATGTGTGCCACGGTGCCTCTCCAGCCAGCATGAATGGCTGCGATGGCTTTCGTTGTAGGGTCGTAGAGTAGGATAGGGACACAGTCGGCTGTCGATACGCCGATGCAGCATTGAGGGACAGTGGTGATGAGGGCGTCAATGTCGTAGAGTTCGGGTTGCTGCTGTAGGTCGGCGGCGGTGATGACGCGTATGTTAGAGCTGTGGGTTTGATGGGGCATGATGAGTTGGTTGTCCGCTATGCCGAGGTGATGGCAGAGGATTGCTCTGTTGTGCGCTACGTTTTCAGGATTGTCGCCGCAATAGTGGCATATAGAGAAAGTGGAGTAAGCTCCACTGCTCACTCCACCTTCGCGCTTTGTACTGAAGGCAACGATGTCGTTGCTTAAATCGTATGTTAAGAGATTCATTTTAGTCCTCAAGATCTTCGATTTCGTATTCGTCAAGGTATTCTGCATCGTCGTCGTCGTCGGACTCTTCAATGTCAGCATATTGCCAGTCGGAGAAGTCGGCATTGAAGCGCTCCACTTCGCGGTCGCGGTGAACGATACTGCCCCCTTCGCTAATGGCCTGGAGCTTGTTGCTCTCAGCATTGAGTTCTTCCCAAAGCAAGTCCTTGAGTTGCTGAATACCCTGTCCGGTAACGGCAGAGATGAATACGACAGGAAGGTCGTCGGGGAGCTCTTCCTTGAGCATCTCGATGAGTTCGTCGTCGAGCAAGTCGGACTTTGTAATGGCCAAAATACGGTGCTTGTCGAGCATGCCGGGGTTGAACTGGCGCAGTTCGTTGAGCAGGATGTCATATTCCTTAGCGATGTGTTCGGTGTCGCCAGGAATCATGAAGAGCAAGAGAGAGTTGCGCTCTATGTGGCGAAGGAATCGGAGTCCTAATCCACGGCCTTCGGCAGCACCTTCGATGATACCGGGAATATCTGCCATGACGAATGAACGTCCGTCGCGATAGGGCACGATACCTAAGCTGGGCTCAAGGGTTGTGAAGGGGTAATTGGCAATTTTGGGCTTTGCTGAACTAAGCGCAGAGAGGAGAGTAGATTTGCCCGCATTGGGGAAACCTACAAGACCAACGTCAGCAAGGAGTTTGAGCTCGAGGATTACCATCATTTCCTGCATGGGTTCGCCAGGTTGCGCATAGCGTGGCGTTTGATTGGTGGCTGAGCGAAATTGGAAATTTCCTAAACCGCCTCGTCCGCCTTTGAGGAGCATGACCACCTGTCCGTCTTCAGTGACATCGCAGACGTATTTGCCCGTTTCGGCATCGTAAACAACTGTGCCACAGGGTACGTCGATGTATTTGTCCTCGCCATCGGCTCCGTGTGAACAGCATTTCGAACCATTGCCACCATGACCTGCAAAGACGTGGCGTTCGTAGCGAAGGTGGAGCAGTGTCCAGTAGTTGTGATTGCCTCTGAGGTAGATGTGTCCGCCGCGTCCGCCATCTCCTCCGTCGGGACCTCCGTTGGGTTGGTATTTAGCACGGTGAAGGTGCATGGAACCGCGTCCGCCCTTTCCTGAACGGCAATATATTTTTACGTAGTCAACGAAATTGCTTTCTGCCATTATTCGTAATTTAGAAGGAAAAAAGTTTTTGTGTGGAAGAACTTAGAGTGAGTCAATAACATTGCAGAGCGCAGCATTGATAGATTCCAGCGTACCGCTACCATTGATGGCATGGCGGAGTCCTTCCTTTTCGTACCATTCGATGAGGGGCGCAGTTTGAGTGAGGTAAACGCTCAGACGCTTCTTGATTGTTTCTTCATTGTCGTCAGCTCGTCCGCTTGTTTGTCCGCGCAGGATGAGACGTTCCATGAGCTCGGCTTCGGGCACAGCGAGTTCGAGCATAGCGCTGACAGAAGTGCCACGTTCAGCGAGCATGGCTTTGAGCGCTTCGGCTTGGGGTACGGTGCGTGGGAATCCGTCGAAGATAAGTCCTTCGCATGGGCAGAGTTCGTCGTACTTGTGAGCAAGAATCTCAATCATCAAAGCATCGGGAATGAGGTGGCCGTCGTCGATATAGCTTTGTGCGGTTTTTCCTAATTCGGTACCAGCTTTGATTTCAGCGCGCAGGACGTCGCCCGTAGAGATGTGTTTGAAACCATATTTAGAAATGAGCAAGTCGCTCTGAGTGCCTTTACCTGAACCTGGAGCACCAAAAATGACGATGTTCTTCATATTTTAAAAGTGTATTTGTGTAATGTATTGACTATTTTGGAGGATTTATTGTACGATGGTGTAAATGTCTCTGAGGTTGCGACCATGACCATCGTAATCGAGTCCGTAGCCCACGATGAAGTCGTTGGGGATTTCGAAGCAGCAATACTTGATGTCGAGTTCTGCTTTGAGGTTGTTGGGCTTTACGAGAAGTGTAGAGACGTGTACTTCGGCTGGATGTTTTTTATCCAGGAGTTCGAGCATTTCCTTCATGGTGAGCCCTGAGTCAACAATATCTTCTACGATAACAATAGTGCGACCTTCAACATCTGTGTTGAGACCTACAATTTCCTTAACGTGTCCGGTAGAAACTGTGCCCGTATAGGATGCCATCTTGACGAAAGTAACTTCGCAGGGGATATTGATGTTGCGCAAAAGGTCGGCAGCGAAGATGAACGCACCATTCAAAACCACAACGAAGAGAGGATTTTTGCCTTCAAGGTCATTATTGATTTGTGTAGCAATGGCCTTTACGCGTTCGGCAATGGTGGCTTCGCTGATTGATATTTCAAATGTTTTGTCGTTTACAACAACCGTTTTCATATTTAGTAATAAGTTGGGTGGGATTTGCTTTATTTGTATATTCGAGCAGTCCACGTATGAGAAATTTTAATTCTATTCGGCAAATTTACAAAAAAAGTTAGTTGGTATAGTTAGATTAGCAGGTGTTTTTTTTAAAACGCTATCGTTTTATGGTGCGGCGAGATGCATAGTTTGTTATGAGAGGGTGGTTTATGTTGGATTTAGGTATGATATGTGAAAAAAACTTATTAAATTCGCTTGTGTTTCATATAACAGATTTATTGAGTGAAAATTGTAAATTTATATTTTTGAAATTACGATGAAAGAACTACATATATTTTACGCTCCTGAGATAGAGCAGACCCACGAACTGCCACAGGAAGAAGCCGCTCATGCTGTGCGCGTTTTGCGTATGTCGGAGGGTGATGATTTGGTTGTGACTGATGGTAAGGGCGCATTTTATGATTGCGTCATTACGTTGGCTTCGAACAAACATTGCATGGTGGAAATAAAAGGCAAACGCGAGGGCGAAACGCTTTGGAACGGGAAGATTCGTCTTGCGGTAGCGCCAACAAAAAATATGGATAGGATGGAATGGTGGGCTGAGAAGGCTACGGAAATTGGTATTGACGAAATACACTTTGTGCAATGTGCGAACTCGGAGCGCAAGGTGATGAAGTGTGAGCGCATTGAAAAGATTGTTGTTTCTGCGATGAAGCAAAGTCATAAAACGGTCAAGCCGGGTGTGAACGAAATGGTGAGTTTCAAGCAATTTATCAAGATGCCTTTTGAGGGGCAGAAATTTATTGCGCATTGTTATGACGAAGTTCCGGGCGTGAGTGCACAAAAATCTTTTTTAGCGGATGTGGTAAAGGCGGACAAGGCTTCGTTGGTGATGATTGGTCCTGAAGGTGACTTTAGCGTAGATGAAGTGAAGATGGCTGTCGAGGCAGGATTCGTGCCAATCAGTTTGGGTAAGAGCAGACTCCGTACGGAAACAGCTGCTTTGGTGGCTGTGCATTTAATGGCATTGGCAAAAAGATGTTGAGTAGGATTTCGGATGATAAATTATTTTAATAGTATGCAAGCTATTATAGAACTTTATAGAGCAACGTATGGCGAGGCGCCATCAAATGTTGCGGCATTGGCAAAGGCGGGGAGTAATCGAAAATATTATAGACTGACGTCTGGGCAAGGGGCAAGCGTTATAGGCGTGATTGGTACATCGCAGAGCGAGAATGCAGCTTTCGTATATTTGTCACAGCACTTTAAGGATTGCGGATTGAATGTACCGGAGATTATAGCAGTAAATGAAGATACGTGTTGCTATTTGCAAACGGATTTAGGTTCGTCTTCTTTGTATGAAGCATTGGCTGAGGGGCGTACGACGGGAACTTATTCGGAGGTGCACATGAATCTGTTGCGCGCTACAATAAAGCAGTTGGCACGCATGCAGATGCAAGGTGATGTGAATTTGGATTATGAAAAATTATTGCCCCCGGTAGTTTTCAATGCAGAAGCAGCAATGTTTGACCTCAATTATTTTAAATATTGCTTTCTGAAAACGACGGATGTTCCTGTCGATGAAGTGCGCATGGAGCGTGATATGCAGGACTTTGCGAATAGTTTGGTGAGTTTAGGGCAAATGAGTGCTTCGGGTTTTTTGTATAGAGATTTTCAGGCACGCAATGTGATGCTCGTGCATGGAGAACCTTATTTTATCGATTTTCAAGGAGGAATGAAAGGGCCTGTGCACTATGACGTAGCATCGTTTTTATGGCAGGCATCGGCAAAGTATTCGGATGAGATGCGTAGTCAGTTGATTGAGGAATATCTGGATGAACTGCAGTGTTTTGTGTTGGTTGACAGAACTAAATTTAAGCAGCAACTGTTAGAGTTTGTTCTCTTTCGAACATTGCAGGTGCTTGGGGCTTATGGACTGAGAGGATATTTTGAAAGAAAGGAATATTTTATTAAGTCGATACCGCAGGCTATTTTAAATTTAAAACAATTACTTGATGCGGGCGTTGTTAAGAAATATCCTTACATGGAAGGAGTGCTGAAAATGTTGGTGGCATTAAAGTGCGACGAAGGGCGGGAATGTAAGCCCCAATGTGGAGAAGAAAAAACAAAGCAGCCTGCAATGGTTATTCCTAAGTTAAAAGTTAGAGTATATAGTTTCTCTTACAAAAAAAGCGGTATTCCACGTGATGAGAGTGGTAATGGCGGAGGATATGTTTTCGATTGTCGTTCGACGCATAATCCCGGACGCTATGAACCCTATAAAAAGCTAACAGGATTGGATGCCTCTGTAATAGAATTTCTTGAGAATGATGGTGAGATTTTTGATTTCTTAAAACCGATATATACCTTGGCAGAGGCACACGTGGAGCGTTATATACAAAGAGATTTTACGGACTTGATGTTTTCCTTTGGCTGTACGGGCGGACAGCATCGCAGTGTTTATTCTGCTCAGCATCTTGCAGAGCATTTACATCGGAAGTACAACATACATGTAGTGGTAAATCATCTTGAACAAGGAATCGTACAGGAATTATTGCCATTGAAGAAATAGACGAAATACTATAAATATTGAGTGGTGTTTATCTGCAACTTTTTTTATCCAGAAACGAAAAATGTTGTTGATTTTTTTGGAGGATAAAGTAATAAGTCTGTATATTTGCATCAGATAAAAGAAGATGAAAATAATGGCTGAATCGATTTGACTGGGATTCTCATCAATTTATCTGAAAACCGAGCAAGCGAAGCCGTTCGATGGCGTGCCGATATGCTTACATTCGTGTAAGTAGGGTCGGATTACAAAGACAGTGGAGCACTCAAATCTTATTTCACTCGGAGTTTCATCACATCATCGGTCAGCCTTTTTTATAGCAGACGATAAGAGCAATGTTTCTCTTTCGTCTGCTTCTTTTATGGGCGAATTCTATAAGTTTGTTTTGATGAGAAATCGACAGTAGGAGGGTGAAAAAGATGATGAAAAAAGGAGGAAGTAGCCTGCCATTATTAAGAACTATGAAGATTTACAGAAACTACCTGCGGATTAAGTCGGCGTGATTTCGTATTTCTAATACAAACTTTTGTTTCGTCAGAATTTTGTATTAATTTTGCAGCGCAACTGTTTTTTATAAGTTAGTAGCTGTTGCTGGCTTTTTTATACTATGCAGAAGCAATAGTATTTCCTTTATTATTTTTTCTTTACTGATGAATATTTACGTTAGATATTTTGACCAAGAAGCACTTGCTTCTTCTTATGAGGAGTTGATGGAGTTTTTAACTTCAATTCCTGAAATTCCTGTAACCCCCGAATTGATGGAATCAGTCCGCACATATATGGATAGTCCGATGCCATATCCGAAGCGTTATAAAGTTCGTCCGAGGGTGTATTTTATATTGATAAAGACAAATGCTCAGACGATGCAGGAATTTAAAACGTATAAGAGTCAGGAATTAAGTATTGACGAAGAAGCGGAAGTTGAAACTTTGACGGATTCTGAAGAGGAAAAATCCGGTGCGCTTTGTTGGTATGAAGCAAAACTAACTTTTAAACGAGTGATTGTTATTCCTGAAACGGAAAAGTGTCAATATGTTGATACAGATTTTGCTGCTTATATAAAAGCAAGTTCAGAAAGTGAGTGTTATGCAAAAATAAAGGAATATCTCACGAATCATCCGGATGTTGATGAACGTAGTCAAATACCTTCGGCAAAAAGTAACTATTTTGTATGTAAGTATATAGGAGAATCGCTTGAAAATACTGAAGATATTCAAGATACTATGGAAGTTGAAAATGCTGAAGATTATTTACAAACCGATGCGGATGAAACCGCAAATTGATGTTTGAGATTGCAGAAAAAGACATAAAATAGATGTTGCATCTTAAAATTACAGAAAACTACTTTGTCAAGTAAAGATTTTAAAGTAATTTTGCACCCGAAACAAAAAGGATTGGTTCCGTAGCTCAGTTGGATTAGAGCAACGCCCTTCTAAGGCGTGGGTCTTGGGTTCGAGCCCCAACGGAATCACTGAGAGGATGTATCGAAATATTATGTTCGGTACATCCTCTTGGTTATAGTAATTATGTAAAAAATAACAATATATAATGGAAAACGGGGGACAGTTGTTTTATTTTTATATTACAGAGTCTTTGTAATCTATCTTTTTGTAATTTTGGGAATGTTTTTAATAAAATATTTAACATTTCCTACTCTATGTATAAGAAAAAGATTTGTAATGCTTTAGTAAGTGCGTTATTCTTCAGTTTTTTGCTGATGAGTGTTTATTCTTGTCGATCGGCAGATGGTTTAGGTGTGCTTTGTAATGGCGCAGTTTGGTTGGATACAGAAGGCAATCCAATAAATGCCCATGGAGGTGGCGTGTTGTATCATCAAGGAATGTATTATTGGTATGGTGAGCATAAAAGTGATTTTACTACAGCAGCGATGGTGGGAATTACATGTTATGCTTCAAAGGATTTGCGGAAATGGAAGAATTGTGGTGTAGCGTTGTCTGTCGTTGATTCAGTGGGTCATGATCTTGAACGCGGTTGCGTGATGGAACGCCCTAAGGTCATTTATAATGAGACTACGAAGCAGTTTGTAATGTGGTTACATCTCGAACTTAAAGGGAAAGGGTATAGCGCAGCGCGTACTGCTGTGGCGGTGAGTGATAATCCCAAGGGACCATTTCGCTATTTGAGGTCGATGCGTGTGAATTCAGAAGTGTTGCCCTTTGATATGTCAGTTGCCCAACGGGATGAGATGATGCAGTTGAATCCCGAAGATTATAAAAAGTGGTGGACAAAAGGATGGTATGAAGCTGTTGAGAAAGGTTTGTTCTTGAAACGAGATTATATTACAGGACAAATGGCACGTGACATGACTTTGTTTAAGGATGATGACGGAAAGGCATATCACATATATTCTTCAGAAGAAAATATGACTTTACATATAGCAGAATTGTCGGCAGATTATTGTTCGCACAATGGTAAATACATACGTGTTGCTGCAGGAGGTATGAATGAAGCGCCAACGATGTTTAAGCGCAATGGCGTTTATTGGATGATTACGTCGGGATGTACAGGATGGAAACCCAATGCGGCTCGTATGTTTTCGGCGCCTACAATTTGGGGTCCCTGGACACAACATGAGAATCCTTGTGTAGGGGACAAGGCGGAGTTTACGTTTGGAGGACAAGGTACCTTTGTACTCCCAGTCCAAGGTAGCAAGGATGCTTTCTTTTTCATGCTTGATGTGTGGAAACCGAAATGTCCCTCCGACAGTCGTTATTTATGGTTGCCCATAACTTTTTCTGCCGAAGGGACACCTATTATTCGGCATCCTGATGCTGAGAATTGAAATATTATAGTGCTTCAATAGCTTTTAAAATCTGCTCGCCATGCACTTTGGTTTTTATTTCCTTTGGTGAGAAGATCTTTGTAATGATTCCTTCTTCGTTTATTAGGTACGTAGTGCGAAGTGTGCCCATGTACTTACGTCCGCACATTGATTTTTCGCCCCATGTTCCAAAAGTATTGTGCAATTCTGTATCGGTATCTGCTATGAGTGTAAAGGGGAGGGAGTGTTTTGAAATAAAGTTTTGGTGCGATTTTTCAGAGTCTGTGCTAACTCCAACAATGGTATAACCATTTACTTCTAATGCCTCGCAATTGTCGCGCAAACTGCAAGCTTCGGCTGTGCAACCAGAAGTATTGTCCTTCGGATAGAAATAGAGCACGAGTTTCTTTCCTGCAAATTGTGAACGGTTGATAACTTCGCCTTTTTCATTCTTGCCAAGGACTTCTGGGATTCTGTCTCCAACGTTAAGCATATTTGTTATTTAATTTTAATTGTAAATTATTATTTCTTGATTAATATGTGCTGTAAATAAGTTGCTGTAGTTCTTTTTTTACACTGCAAAGTTAATCTTGTTTCTTTAAATATGCAAACAGATATTTTCTATTGCTATATAGACATTTTCTATTGAGTAATAAATTTTGAACTTGCTAATGTACTTCAGTACACTCTCTTTGTCCTCTATTTCAGCGCCTTGCATTTACTCACTCTAATACAACTTAAGAGGGTGTGCCAAAATTTAGCATTTTGACACACCCTCTTTAAATTAATTGTTTTATTGTAGGAATTACTTTGCTTCTTCTACAGCAGCCTGAGCAGCAGCGAGGCGAGCGATGGGCACGCGGAAGGGTGAGCAAGATACGTAGTTGAGACCTACCTTGTGGCAGAACTTAACTGAAGTGGGTTCACCACCGTGTTCACCACAGATACCGCACTTGAGTTCGGGACGTACCTGGCGACCCTTAGCAACAGCCATTTCAACAAGCTGACCTACACCGTTCTGGTCGAGCACCTGGAAGGGGTCTACCTTCAAAATCTTCTTTTCGAGATATACGGGGAGGAATGAAGCGATGTCGTCACGTGAGTAACCGAATGTCATCTGTGTCAAGTCGTTAGTACCGAATGAGAAGTATTCAGCGCGGCTTGCGATGCGGTTAGCAGTGAGGGCAGCACGAGGAATTTCGATCATTGTACCTACCTTGAAGGGTACTTCTACGCCTTCTTCAGCGAATACCTTAGCTGCTGTTTCGCGGATAACCTTTTCCTGAGCTTCGAATTCGTAGAGGATACCTGTGAGGGGCACCATGATTTCGGGCTGAGGATTGAGACCTTCCTTCTTCAACTGGCAAGCAGCACCGAGGATAGCGCGTGTCTGCATAGCAGTGATTTCGGGATATGTGTTACCAAGACGGCAACCACGGTGACCGAGCATGGGGTTAGCTTCAGCGAGAGAGTGAACGCGCTGCTGGATGTATTCAACAGTTACGCCCATAGCTTCAGCCATTTCCTGCTGACCCTTGAGATCGTGGGGTACGAATTCGTGGAGAGGGGGGTCGAGGAGACGAACGTTCACGGGACATCCGTCCATAGCCTTGAAGATACCTACGAAGTCAGCCTTCTGGTAGGGAAGAATCTTTTCAAGTGCCTTTTCGCGACCTTCAGAATCCTGAGAAAGAATCATTTCGCGCATTGCAACGATCTTTTCTGCTTCGAAGAACATGTGTTCTGTACGGCAGAGACCGATACCTACAGCACCGAAGTTGCGAGCAACAGTAGCATCGTGGGGAGTATCAGCATTTGTGCGAACTACGAGCTTAGAGTGCTTAGAGCAGAGGTCCATGAGTTCTGCGAAGTCGCCGCTGAGTTCTGCTTCCTGAGTAGGAATCTGACCTGCGTAAACGCGACCTGTAGTACCGTTCAATGAGATGAAGTCGCCTTCCTTATATACAACGCCTGCGATTTCTACTGTCTTTGCATAGTAGTCAACGTTGATAGCACCTGCACCTGATACGCAGCACTTACCCATACCGCGAGCTACTACGGCAGCGTGTGAAGTCATACCACCACGAGCTGTGAGGATACCTTCAGCTACGGCCATACCTGCGAGGTCTTCGGGAGAAGTTTCTACGCGAACCATAATTACCTTCTTGCCAGCAGCAGCCCATTCTGTAGCGTCGTCAGCGTGGAACACGATCTGACCGCAAGCAGCACCGGGAGATGCGGGAAGACCCTTAGTGATTTCCTTAGCAGCAGCGAGAGCAGCCTTGTCGAATACGGGGTGGAGGAGTTCGTCGAGCTTGTTGGGTTCGCAACGGAGGATTGCAGTCTTTTCGTCGATCATGCCTTCGTGGAGGAGGTCGATAGCGATCTTAACCATCGCAGCACCTGTACGCTTACCGTTACGTGTCTGGAGGAACCAGAGCTTGCCTTCCTGAACTGTGAATTCCATATCCTGCATGTCGCGGTAGTGGTTTTCAAGCTTTGTCTGGAGAGCGTCGAGTTCAGCGTAGATTTCGGGCATAGCTTCTTCCATTGAGGGGAAGTTAGCCTTACGTTCTTCTTCTGAAATACCCTGAAGCGCAGCCCAACGGCGTGAGCCTTCGAGCGTAATCTGCTGAGGTGTGCGGATACCTGCTACTACGTCTTCACCCTGAGCGTTAACGAGCCATTCACCGTTGAAGAGGTTTTCGCCCGAACCTGCGTCGCGAGAGAAGCAAACACCAGTTGCAGAAGTGTCGCCCATGTTACCGAATACCATTGCCTGAACGTTTACGGCAGTACCCCATTCAGCGGGAATACCTTCCATCTTACGATAGAGGATAGCGCGGTCGTTCATCCAAGAGTCAAATACTGCGCAGATAGCACCCCACAACTGTTCGTAAGCGTCGTTGGGGAAGTCCTTACCTGTCTGAGCCTTTACAGCAGCCTTGAACTTAACAACGAGTTCCTGGAGGTCAGCAACTTCGAGTTCGTTGTCGAGTTTAACACCCTTAGCTTCCTTAACTTCTTCGATGATAGCTTCAAATGGATCGATGTCTTCCTTGTTTACGGGCTTCATACCCAAAACAACGTCACCGTACATCTGAACGAAACGACGGTAAGAGTCCCAAGCGAAACGAGCGTTACCAGTCTTGCGGATGATACCAGCAACTACATCATCGTTCAAACCGAGGTTGAGGATTGTGTCCATCATACCGGGCATTGAAGCGCGTGCACCTGAGCGTACTGATACGAGCAATGGATTTTCGATGTCGCCGAACTTGCTGTTCATCAAAACTTCAACGTGGTTGATTGCCTTTTCAACATCGCTCTTGAGGATTTCAACCATCTTGTCCTTACCTACTTCGTAGTATTCGTTACAGCAATCAGTAGTGATAGTGAAACCGGGAGGAACGGGAACACCGATGAGGTTCATTTCCGCGAGGTTCGCACCCTTACCGCCAAGCGTGTTACGCATGTCAGCACGTCCTTCAGCTTCACCATTACCGAAGGTGTAAACTCTTTTTTCGTTTGCCATTGTTAGGTGTAAATTTTATGTGAATTGATATTTAGTATACTTTATCTGCAAAATTAGATAACTATTTCAACTCTGCAAAACATTTTTTAAGATTTTTTTTGATTATTGAACGTAAAAATGCTTTGGTTTTGAAAAGGAATTAACTTTTTTTGCTATTTGTTTTTGTTTATTCAAATAGTTTTGATAGTTCGTTGTCGCTTAGGATATGATATATTTTTTTTCCCTTAGGTGTAAATGTTGCAGTGGGTAAATTGAAGAGTTGTTCCAGCAGATTGCAACATTCTTCAGTCGTAAGGAATTGTCCGTAGGGGATGGATGCTTGTTCTGATAATTTTGTTGCTATATGCGTGTAGATTTGTGATTTCAGTTTCTCTGGAGTTTCTTCTGTCGTAAGTATATCTTGCAGCATTTGTTCAGGATTTGCTCCTTCAGTACCAGCCGGTACTGCCAGAATGGAATAATCGCCTCCTCCTAAAGGACTGATGTCGAAACCTGCAGTGTGGAGTTCGTTGAGGAATAATTGCAGCGTTCTGTCTTCTGTCGCAGAAAGTTGTATGATAGTAGGGAATAGCAAGCGTTGTCCCATACAATTTTGGCTTGAGAATTTTTTGATGTAATCTTCAAATAAAATTCTTTGATGAGCACGGTGCTGGTCAACAATTAGGATGCCTGATTCGACTTGAGAAAGGATATACTTTCCCCTAAGTTGGTATGTGGCGCCATAGCTTTTATCCCATATTTTTGAATGTTCAATG
>JAZQXH010000088.1:0-16236 GCA_045632745.1 Alloprevotella sp. | reverse complement strand
GTAGCTCTAGAGTGCTCAGACACTTTTTCAACTTCTCATTGAGTTCAATCATGGCTTCTTTTGAGAGAGAAGTTGATGATACTACATCTGCTGATATTGTTGCATACATATTTTCCTATTTTACAAGTGGTATTACTTGTTATCTGTAATTGCAAGCGCATTGGCTTGTTTTAGCTTATTACAAGCGATTTCACTTGCAAATGTAATAAGATTTCTTTATTTGATGGAATAAATGACTAATATTTGTGTTATTTGTGAACAATGTCAATGTTATATACACAATCGAGTAGGAAGAAAACTACTTTGTTTTCGACCTACTCGATTTATGGATTAAAGATTAATCTTCTTCACAACTACGTCGTTGCCGTTTTCAACGCGTACGATGACTGTTCCGTTCCATCCGTTTGTGGGGATTGTTGCTGTGCCGTTGACGCTTTGCGTAGCGAGCAACTTTCCGTCGATGGCGTAAACCTTTGCAGTAGCGTTGTTTGCCGTAACGATTACTGCGCCTTCAGTGGCAGCGATGTCGGCGTTCATCTTGTTCATGGTGATGGCGCCGATTGCAGTGGGCTTTTCTTCGCCGAGCTTAGCCTTTTCAGCAGCGATGATTTCGCCAGACATTGCGTCCATTAAGAGGGCAACAACCGATACATTCTTTAAATTCTTGATGTTACTTGTCACAGGAATTGTGTAAGAGTGTTCCTTTGCTTTTCCGCTTTGGATAGCTCCACTCATGCTTCCTTCGATGCCCCATGCATCGTAGATGTCGCATGCTACGTCGTTGTATGTAGCAAGGAATGAGCTTGAACTGTTGTAGTAGGGGAGTAATTCGGCAGGAAGATTTGCTTCGGTAAAACCTGTTTGACTTGACATGGATTTTGAATAATAGTTCGTTTGCATTCCCATCAATTTGTCTTCAAGCAGTACGTAAGCAATTACGTAAGACGATGCATCGGGCATTGACATATTAAACTTTGAGTAGGAAGTAATTTGAATTTCCTTCTGGTCTTCTGAAAGTTTGCTGCTCACACCTATTTGTGCTTCAGTGGGCAATGCCTTTACTGATTCTATAAGGTCCTTGATGCCGTAATCTTCTTGACTCAATCCGTGATAGGGGTCGGCTTCAATGGTGCGGTTGATGAACGCATAGGGATAACCTGCAACAGTGCCCAAAACGGGGGCATAGGTTTCGGCTTCGAAGTTGTCGCCACTATGCACGGCAATAGCAATAAAGTCTTCGGGGAAGTCGTGTTGCAGTTTGTTAATTGCTGCCATACCGCGAGGGCACCATCCGCACCATGTGCCTGTAAATTCTTCCATTACTACCTTGCGGGGATAACTTTCAGACAACACAAGGAGTTGAGTTTCAACTTGGTTGTCAGAGGGGTAGCCGTCGGCTGCGCCGTTTACTTCAATTACCTGAACATCTCTGAGGTAGCGACCATGAGTTGCAGGTGTGGTAGTGGGGATAGAGAACTCTATTGTACCTCTGTTGAGCGTTGTATCAACTTGGTGCTCGTTGATGATTTCCTTGTAGTCAATGACAACTTTAGTTTTGAACGAAACAACGGGGTAGGAACCATAGTTGGTAAGCTGGCCTACGATGTAGTTGTCAGTCCCTGGCATTGCGCGGTCGGAGAGTGAGATGTCTGTGATAGCAACGTCGTTCTGCTGCAATCCTGCTTCGCCTTCTGTTTCGCAAATGAAGAAGGCACTACCGTAGCTTGAATAATCCATCCAACTACCGTTTTCGTCGGCAGCAATCATTGAGAGTTTTCCGGGATTTTCTGTATAGAACAGATTGTTTTGCGTAAATTCACCACTTATTGTGTAACCCAAAATGAATGCTTCGTCGTCAATTGTATAGTCGCATTCTACTGTGAATATTTGGTTGGGACTAATTTCGGTGATGGTAGTTTCCCAAAGGCTTTCGCCATTGAGCGACTTTTTAATCCAGAATGTAGCGCTCTGTACTCCTGGTCCGACTGCTGAGTAGATAGAAGTAATCTTGTTGCCCGAGAAGCGTTCTGTCATATCTGCAGTGTAGAGCGTAGCAACGCTCATTGTATTTGCAATTTCCAATGGAGCGTAATAAACACCTCCAAACAGGTCGTTGTTGGTCAACTCCTTGGGGTTTACGGCATAGTCTTCAAGACTTGCGCGCGATTTCTTTATCTGCAACTGTGCCTTCTGAATGCCAGTCAAAGGAGTTTGTGCCTTCTGAACATCTTCAGTAGCGGTTTTAGCACCGAACTTTTGAGGTTTGATGAGTGGCTGTGCGTTTACAGCAAGCATTCCACACAGCAAGAGGGGAATGAGTAAAAATTTTTTCATACAAATAGTTTGTTAATTTAGTGATTCAAGTTTCGCAAGTGCTCAACTTGTTAGGTTATAAGGTCTTAAGATTTTAAGGTTTTAAGGTTTTAGGGTTATGAGGTCTTGAGGTTGCCGTGCGGAATGCATACCAGCGTACAAACAAGCGTTCGACTCTAACCATCTCGTCTACTCGTACCTAAAAACTTGTCTACTATTCTTAGGTTATGAGGTTATGAGGTTTCCTTGCGGAATGCATGCATGCAAGCGTTCAAGGCTAACCATCTCGTTTATTCGCTTACGCTCATCAGCTTCGCAGTTCCTCGTACCTAATAACTCGTCTACTATTTTATAGTCCTCAAAACCTTAAAGCGTAGCGACCTAACAACTTTATAACCAGATTCAACTGAAGCTTGCGAAAGTTGAGTTAGTGATTATTTAGTGTTTAGTTTCTTAGTAAACGAGGTTTTTGAAAGGAGAAATGCCATGCGGTTTGTCAGTTGGATGAAGGTAAAGACTTATCGCGCCGGCAATTTCTCCTTTATTCGCTTACGCTCATCAGCTGCGCAGTCTCCTTTCTGCTTTCTTATTTCAAGACTGGGTGATCCTCGCGAAACGCCTTCATGCGTGCTTCGAGAACGGGATAAAGTTCGTCGCGCATACGACTTGTGCAGGCACGTACGCCGGGCTGGAGCGAACCTGTCGTGTCGAGGTTGATGCTCGACACACCATAAGCGATGAGTTCCTTAGCGAGTTCGCCTCCAGTCAGTCCGGGGTAGGAGAGCGAGAAGAAGAAACCGTCGGCAATGTCCTCCGTCACGTCTGTGGGGTAGGTGATGGTGAAACCGTTGTCGGTGAAGATTTTCTTCATTTTGCGAGCACGTTCGGCATAAGCTTTCGTGTCGTCCACAAAGTTGATCACGCCCTCGGTGGAGAGGCGGAGCATTTCGGCATAGGCATACTGCGTGCTGGCGGTGCAACCCGAGGTAATCATATACTGAATGCTGGCGGTGAAGGTGGCGCCAAAGACGCCGCTGTCGTTATAGCGCTTTGCGAGTGCGGGGTACTGACGGTCGAAGAGTTTGTCGCTGATGCAAACCAAGGCGATGCGACCTCCTGCATACGAGAAGATTTTCGAAGCCGAGAGCATGAGGATGTAGTTGTTCGTATAGCGCGCAACGGTGCGAACGAAAGGCGCCTGGAAGGGTTTTGACAAATCGCGGCGACTGTCCATGGCGAAGTACGCCAAGTCCTCAAGGATAATGATGTCGTGCTTCGTTGCGATGTCACCAATGATTTGGAGTTCGTCTTCTTCGAGGGAAATCCACGCAGGGTTGTTGGGATTGGAATAGATGATGGCAGCGATGTCGCCGTTCTTCACCTCCTCCTCAAGTTTGGCGTGAAGGGCTTCTCCACGGTAAGGATAGATGTCGAAGCTTTGCCACTCGTAACCCAAGATGCGGAGTTGTGATTTCTGGATAGGGAAACCAGGGTCGATGAAGAGCACCTTGTTCTTCTTCTCATCGCGCTGAAGGCAAGCGATAAAGGCTCCGAAGCTACCGGCTACGCTTCCCACTGTGGGGATACAGGCACGGGGCGAAACGTCAACGTCCATGAATGCCTTGACAAAGCGACTCGCCTCGTGCTTCAGTTCGGGCACGCCCGCAGCTGCGGGATACTGATTGTTGGCACCACGGTCGAGCGCCGCCTTTTCGGCTTCCGTACCATAATTATTTATAGGAAGTCCAGGGCTTCCCTGGTCCATGCGGATGAAGGGTAATCCCGTCTTTTGCTCCAAATATTGCGCTACCAAAAGCGTCTCGCCAATGGTAGCATGAGAGAGGTCTGCCACATGATTCACACGTGCTGCCTCTGCAACAAGTTCGTCTGAGAATAGTTTCATTTTGAAAGGAGAAAGGAGAAAGGAGAAAGGAGAAAGACCATGCGGGACGTTTGACCGCAATATGAACTTTGCTACTTTTACCAATCTACTTGTTAAAGATAACTGAAAGGAGAAAGACCATGCGGAAAATCAATGCGCCGCATTTTGGCATTCATTATTTTTCTTTGCTGTTTTTATACTTGTTACTAAAAGTGAAATTATGTCATAAAGATCAGTGCGCAAAGAAATAAATTCTTGTTCATCAATGATTTCGCTTTCATAAAAAAGTTCAAGCCAATATTCAGTTTCATTTGCTTCCTTTAAAGTAATAGACAATTTGTGAATAAAGTCTTGTTTGCTTTGAGCATTTATGCACTCATGAAGATTAGCACCGATACTTGTTCCGCTCCTTAAAATTTGTTTGGATAGTGTAAACTCATGCTTTTCTTTTTCAAGATAGTGCGTAAATTTAATTATTCTAACAGCAAAGGCTTTCGCTTTGATGTGCGCAACACTGTTCTGCATAATAAATGAATTTGAAAGGAAAAAGGGGAAAGGAGAAAGGAGAAATGCCATGCGGGACGTTTGCCCCAATATGAACTTTGCTACTTTTATCAATCTACTTGTTAAAAATAACTGAAAGGAGAAAAGAGAAAGAATCTAACGGGAAATCAGTGCGCCAGCCATTTTTCCTTTCTTGGGAAAGTATAAAATCAGATTGGAAAAAATTCTTGTTAGAAATTCAGCGCGCCAGCCATTTCTCCTTTCTCATTTCAAGGAGAAAGACCATGAGGGAAACAGCGCGCCAGCCATTTCTCCTTTCTCCTTTCTCCTTTCTCATTTATTAAACGTTCTTTCCTTTCTCCCAATCCGAGAAGTCGCGCTTGTCGAGTACGTGCTTAGCCTTACCCATTGAGCGCTGGATAGTTCCGGGAGGTTGGATGTGGATATTGGGTTTAATACCTGTAACAGATACGAGGCGGTCGTAGAGATACTTGATGAAAGGCATCTGCTTGGCGGGGTTGGGCGAGAAGAGGTCTTCGCGGAGTTCCACGTCAAGGTCGAAGGTGTCTTCGTTGTGCTTGCGGTCCACCGTAATAAAGTACTGCGGTGTGAAGGCAGGGAATTCTGTAAGGATAGCTTCAATCTGACTGGGGAAGACGTTGACACCGCGGATGATAAGCATGTCGTCGCTGCGTCCAAGAATCTTACCCATACGAACGGCAGTACGTCCGCAACGACACTTTTCGTAAATAAGGTGCGTAAGGTCGCGTGTACGATAGCGGATGATGGGCATTGCCTCCTTGCAGAGCGAAGTAAACACGAGTTCACCGCGTTCGCCGGGAGCAACGGGTTCGAGTGTATCGGGGTTTACAATTTCGGGATAGAACATATCTTCCCAAACGTGCGTGCCATCCTGATATTGACATTCGCCGCCTACGCCAGGTCCTGACATTTCCGTGAGTCCGTAAATATCGATGGCCTTAATGCCGAGTTTATCTTCCAACTCGCGGCGGATGCCCCATGTCCAGGGTTCTGCACCGAAGAAGCCCACGCGGAGCTTGAGGTCTTCCTTCTTGATGTCGCACTTCTTCATCACCTCTGTTAAGTGGAGTGCGTAAGAGGGTGTACAACAGAGAGCAGTTGTGCCGAAGTCCTTCATGAGCATGACCTGCTTTTCTGAATTACCTGCAGAAGTCGGCAACTGGATGGCGCCTAACTTGTTGGCTCCTTGATGTGCACCAAGTCCGCCCGTGAAAAGTCCGTAACCGTAAGACACCTGAACAACATCGCCTGGACCTATATCGCCCACCGCCAAAACACGCGCAACACCCTCAGCCCAATTGTCAAGGTCGTTTTGTGTATAAGTTGCCACAACGGGTTTCCCTGTAGTACCCGAAGAGGCATGTACGCGAACCACCTGTTCCATGGGCACCGCTTGAAGTCCGAAGGGATATTCATCGCGGAGGTCGTGCTTCGTGGTAAAGGGAAGTTTTGTAATATCGTCGATAGATTTGATGTCCTCGGGGCGAATGCCCTTTTGGTCCATCTTCTTTTTATAGAAGGGTACGTTTTCGTAGCAACGCTTCACCGTTTCGATGAGGCGTTCGGTTTGTAAGCGGCGCATGTCTTCACGCGACATGCATTCCATTTCAGGATTGAATATCATAGTGTAGTTTTTTATGTTTGCGTATTTATATTTGAGCGAGTAGTTAGAAAGGATTGATTTCTTCGCCCAAGATTTCGTTGACAAGCTTGTTTGCCAATGAGCTTGTGCCGATGCGGAAAAGGCCTTTGTCAATGAACTCCTGACCTAAGACTTCGCGAACGATGGTGTAGTAGGAGAGGGCTTCGTCCACTGTCTTGATACCACCTGCAGCTTTGAATCCTACCCAGCGACCAGCCTTTTCTTTGTATTGCTTGATGGCTTTGCACATGGTGTAAGCCGCTTGGGGAGTGGCAGAAATGCTGATTTTTCCTGTCGATGTTTTGATGAAATCAGCACCGGCACACATGGCAAGTATGGAGGCTTTCTTGATAGCGGCAACTGAGGAAAGGGCGCCTGTTTCAAGAATCACCTTGAGCGGAGTGTCGCCACCGGCTGATTTTATCTCGAAAATCTCGTCAGTGCAGGTCTCATAGTCGCCGCTGAGGAATGTTCCGACACTCATCACCATGTCGATTTCTGTTGCACCATCTTTTACGGCAAGTGCTGTCTCAATGGTTTTTACTTCTATAAACGTCTGTGAAGAGGGGAATCCACCACTTACGCAAGCGATACCGATACCTTCAACTTCGAGAGTTTCGTCCACAACCTTTGCAAAGTTTGGATAAACGCAGATGCTCGCGATGGTAGGTGCATCGGGGTGTTCGTCGTAGAATTTATTGACACTATCGGTGAATTTAAGTATGGATTCTTCAGAGTCGGTAACGGTCAGAGAGGTGAGTTCGACTGCCTGAAGCAATTGTTGCTTTACTTCGGGGGTGTCGTAGAGTGATTTTTTTTCTTCGATGAGCTTCTTCGCTTCGTGGTAGATGCGCTCGTCGTTGAGCTCATTGCAGTTATATTCGTCGAAGATGGCAAGATATTTGCCAGATTCATAATGATTGGCTGACATTGTGATTCTACTTTAATGTATTTTATATTAATCAGCAAAATTACACATTCCTTTTAAATTGCAAAGTTTTTTACGAATAGAATGTTACTTTGTAAAAGGTTGCAATTTATTTTCATTTTCTTTGAAAACGATGTGTGAGGTCAGTGAAACTACCGTCTGCTTCGATGTGATAGAAGCGTTGGTTTGTTGTTGTACTATTGAGCGCTCCTAATTCAGCTCGATAAGGCCCCAATTTTATATAGTCGAAGGCTTCGGGTGTGAATCCTTTGGGCAATTCTTGGCGTCCACTGTACCAACCTGTCTTGATTCTTCCTTGTGTGTGATGTTTGAAGCGGGTGAACAAACGTTGTACTTCAGAAGGATCGTTGTCGCCGCCCATAAGTCCGACGCAAGTGATTTCGCCGTCGTAATTGTGGGTTAGTTCCAATAGTTTCTCGAATGTGAGTTCTTCGCCGATGTCGCCAAGCAGAATGGAACTATGACAACCTGGACATTTGTTGGGGCAAAGTGATAGGTTGATGGCGAGTGTTACTTCGTCGGGAAATTCTTGGAAAACGATGTCGTATGTTAGATATTTTAGCATAAGTTTACTGTTTGGAATACAATTTTAGAATACAGAGTACAGAGTATAGAGTACAGGTGCCATCCGGATGGTTTCTCGTTAACTCGTTAACTTGTTTACTTGTCAACTCGTTTACTTAATCGTACAATTGCAAAAGCGGGCGTGTCAAAAAAATGACACACCCGCTTTGTTTAGTTCGTATGGATAGAGGTATGTTCTACCATTACTTAGTTGGCAAGTTTGCCATAGTGACGACGTGCTGCTTCCTTCTGGCGGTCGAGTGAGAAGTTGCTTACGCGCTTAAGGTATCCGATGATACGTGTGAGGTAGTCAACATTCTTTGAACCGCAATGAGGACATTCCTTGAGGTAGCGCTTGTCGATATTTCCACATTCCTTACAGAGCGTGTTGGGAATGTTGAATGTGAAGTAGTTGCATCCTTCCTTTGCAGCGATGCGGAGGAGCTGGCGATATTGAGGCTCAGAGAGATGCTCTTCTAGGTTGAGGTGGAGTGCAGAACCTCCAGTGAGGTGAGCGATGTACTTGCGGCCATGGAGACGGAACTTTTCAATCGTGTCAACTTTAGAGTCTTCAACAACGTAGAAGTAAGAGTTGTAGCATTCGCGAGGTACGAAATAGCCGTCTTCGCGGTCCCAGCGTGCATGCTTTACACCTACATTTTCTGCGGGAATCATTTCGCAGTTGAAAAGCACATCTTTAGAGCGATACTGCTTGTTGTACTTTTCAATGAGACTTAGGATGTTTTCAACAAATGTTGCGTATTCTTCGTTGTCGGAGATGGAGAGACCTAAGCTTTCTGCTGCTTCAACCATACCGTTTACGCCGATTGTAAGGTATTGACGCTTGAGGTTGATGTAGCCTGCGTCGAAGAGAGGAAGCATACCCTTGTTGAGGAGGTTTTTGAGGTTTTCGTTGTAAGCCATCTGCACTTTGTGTACGAGGTCAACCACTTCGTTAAGGAAGTCTACATAAGGACGGCCTTCACGTGTCGCTTGCTGCACACAACGGTTGAGGTTGATAGTTAATACAGACTTAGAACCTGTGCTTACACCACCAGCTCCTAATGTGTATGAGAAGCCGTTGTCCTGAATTTCATTGCGTAAGCGACAGCACGAAGCGAGTGAGTCGGCATTGTCGCTCATGTATGTGAAGAATGAATGACCTTGTGCATACATGCGTGCTGTGATGTCGCCGTATTCAGCATCCTTGACGTCACCATTTTCGGTGAGCAATGCCATTGTTTCTACAGGGAATGTAAGGACAGTCTTGGTGCGTTCTTCGTTGAACCAGCTCATAAAGCGCTGTTGCAACCAGCTGACGCTATCCCAATGAGGTTGGCTTCCATCGGGGAAGTAGAAGTTGCCGAAGATGCTTTCGAAGTAGAACTTGTCGTAGTATGAAATGTTCCAGAACACGCTTTGGAAGTTGCGCGCACCGGTGGGTTGGTTGATAGAGTAAACGATTTGCTCGAAGCAGTCGGTGATGATTTTGTCTATCGTGCGTCCGCGGAGCGAAAGGTCGGCTTGCTTGTCGGCATTCTTGTAATAGTCTTCGCCGTATTCCTTTTCAAGGAAGTAGTTCATATACATAAGGAATTCGGGCGTAGCGCAAGCCCCTGAGAGCATACTCGAAACGATGAACACCATGTTGACGAAACCGCCGCAGAAACTTTTGAGGTTGGTGGGTGCTGTTGAGTTGCCGCCAATGCTCTTTGTGCCTCCGAGGAGCCAGGGATACATGGTGATGGATGCGCAGTAGTTGGCAAGACTCGTTTCGTCGTTCTTGTAGATGTAATGGTTCTTCAATAAATAAATGTAGCGGTCTGCAACGTCCTTACCATACATCGATTTGATACGGTCGCAAAGCAAGCGGCGGTTCAGACGGATGAAACCCTGCTTGGGAAGTTCGCCAATGAGCGTAGCAATGTTCTTGTTTTCAACATTGGCGTTTGAGTCAAATTTTGAACCTGTTGCGGGATTGACAGAGTCGCAGTAGTCCATCAGGAAGTTGAGCTTTTCCGCAGTTTCACGGTCTTCGGTGTGGCGCTGGCGGTAGAGCATGAATGCCTTTGCGGCTTTGAAGTGGCGCTCTGCCATTAAGGCGATTTCTACTTGATTCTGGATGTCTTCAACGCTCATGCCGTTGCAAAACATGAGGTGGTCAACAATCTTAGAGAGTTGTTCGGCAGTAAGATGCTCATTGACGTTGGTGAAGGCTTTGAGAATGGCGCTCTTTATCTTTTCGAGCGAGAAACTTTCCTGTGCCCCGTTGCGCTTCGTGATGATGAATTGTTCGGTTGACATGATGAAAAACGGAAAACTTTTATTTTGTTATTGTTATAATTTTTGGGAAAACGATTGTCGTCCTTTTTGCGTTGAATAGGTTCGCTTGCATTGTCTTATCTTTGAACAAAAGCGATGCGTCTTTTTGCGCTGTAGTTTTAAATATACCAATTAATCAAACCTGATGGTACTATTTTGGTCGGATTGAAAAGGAATTTAATTTGTGTGTAAGGTATTATTCTACAGCGGTTTATGCTTTGTGTTGTGCAGGTGTTTCTGTGTCTGATTTTTGAGGATAAAATCGCTTGTATCTTATTCCGTTTGCAAAGATACGCCAATGTTTTGGAAATAAAAAAGTTTTCCCAATTGATTTTTTGGGAAAACTTTAATAATCGAAATTACCAAATATTTATCCGATAAAGTTTTAAGTTTTGGGAAACTTTTTACTTTTTGAGCGCGTGGTTTATATCTCTTTTAAAAAACTTATAAGCCTAATTTTTCTGAAATATCGAGCATAGCGTGTATGCTTTTTACTGCAGCGCGCGAAACTTCTGCGTCAACTTCCAGTTGTGGAGCAAGGTGGAGCAGGCTGTTGTAAACCTTGGGGAGCGTAATCATGCGCATGTATTGGCATTCGTTGCAAGGCGATGTTCCTTCTTCGGGGGGAAGTGGTATGAATTTCTTCTGCGGACTGCGTTTTTCCATTTCGTATAGGATGCCGCTTTCTGTCACGACGATGAATTCGTTGGCTTCGTTTTGCACCGTGTAATTAAGAAGCGCAGCGGTTGAGCCTACTACGTCAGCCAGTTTTACGATGGCACCCTTGCATTCTGGATGTACGAGCACCTTTGCATCGGGGTATTGCTTCTTGAGTTCGATGAGTTTGTTGACCGAGAAACGTTCGTGAACGTGGCACGCACCGTCCCATAAAATCATGTTGCGACCGGTGACGCTGTTGATATATGCGCCTAAGTTGCGGTCGGGACCAAAGATGAGTGGCTGGTCGATGGGAAAACTTTCTACAATTTGGCGTGCGTTGGTCGAAGTGACTACAACGTCTGTATGGGCTTTGGTAGCAGCAGTGGTGTTGACGTAGGAAATAACCTTGTGCCCGGGATATTGTTTTACAAAATCCGCAAACTTATCGGCAGGACAACTTTCAGCCAGCGAGCATGTGGCGTTAAGGTCGGGGACAATGACGGTCTTCTCCGGGCAAAGAATTTTGCACGTTTCGCCCATGAAGTGTACGCCGCACATTACAATGATATCGGCATCGGTCGTTGCTGCTTTTTGTGCGAGTGCCAAACTGTCGCCTACAAAGTCGGCAATATCCTGTATCGCAGGCTCTGTATAATAGTGAGAAAGAATAACTGCATTTTTTTCTTTGCAGAGACGGCGGATTTCTGTTTTTAAATCAATGTTTTTTTCAATTGGGGCGTCAACGTAGCCCAACTTTTCCCAATTTGCTTTCATGGTCGGGATGTCTATATATTATATAATGAGTAGTGTTTTGTGTGACCGATAAGCCGAAAATATTTGTTTTACGACTCAGACTATCACGTTGCAAAATTACGAAAAATAAATGGATGCGTACCACATATTTTGTAAATCCTCAAGGCGCTAAAACATAAAAAATATGTGTCAACCTTAAAAAATGTAGTGTCACTTGTGTGTGAAATCAAAAAATAAAATAACTTTGCAAGGTGGAATTAGCAAATGTCTTAAAGGACGCATGTTTTTTTGGGTAATTTGTGCATAATTCTACTTAAACTAAACTACTAACAGACAGACTTTTAAAAAATACGGTGTACACTAAATTCTTCCAACGTATTCTTTCAAAGAATGACATTGGAAGAAGTGTAACTATTTTAGCTTATGAAAATATGCTTGGTTCAAATGGACATTGCTTGGGCTGATCCCATTGCAAATTGTCGGCATGCTGAGGCTGCAATTCGTGCTGCAGCAAAGGCTGATGTTTATATTCTTCCCGAAATGTTTTCGACAGGTTTTGCTACTCAGCCCGAGGGAGTGGCAGAGGAGTTTGTTGATGGAACTTGCTCTTCGCTCGAATGGATGAAGCGAATGGCTGCAAAGCTCGATGCAGCTATAGTAGGAAGTATTGCGTTGAAAGAGGATACAGGAAAGTTCTATAATCGTCTTTGCTTTGTTCGTCCCGATGGCGAATGTACTTTCTATGACAAGTACCATCTCTTTACCTTTGGCGGCGAACACCATCGTTTCACAGCGGGCAGCGAACGCGTAGTTGCGGAGTTTCGCGGTGTGCGCTTCTTGCTCCAGATATGCTACGACCTCCGATTCCCCACCTTTGCGCGCAATCGTGCCGCCGAGCCCTACGATGCGATTATCTACGTAGCCAGCTGGCCTACACCCCGTGTTGAGGCTTGGCTCGCTTTGCTCAGAGCCCGTGCCATCGAAAACCAATGTTACGTTTGCGGTGTCAATCGTGTAGGAGAGGACCCGGCATGTCATTACTCAGGAGGTACGCTGATGATTGATGCTTATGGCAAGACGGTGGACGAATGTCCGATGTGCGAGGAAGGCATTGCGCAAGGCACGATGGACCTTGCTACTTTGGCGGCATTCCGTGCGAAGTTCCCAGTTTTGAACGATGCGGATTAGCTACTTCCTTTGGTGATTTCGCCACTCAATATTTATATATAACAGATTAAGTAATACAGAGTCCGTCTTTGCTCCCTCGAAAGTGAGGCGGAGATTGGGACGACTCATAATAAATACATTTTTATGAAAAGACTTTTGCTTGGAGACGAAGCGATTGCGCTTGGTGCGATTCACGCTGGTTTGGGCGGTGTGTATGCCTACCCCGGAACTCCTTCAACCGAGATAACAGAATTTATTCAGAACGACCCTCTTGCTACAGAACGTGGCATCCATAGTCGTTGGTGTACGAATGAGAAGACAGCGATGGAAGCAGCTTTGGGTATGTCGTATGCCGGCCGTCGCGCCCTTGTTTGTATGAAACACGTGGGCATGAACGTTGCAGCCGACGCTTTTGTCAATTCCGCAATTACGGGCGTACATGGCGGTTTGGTAGTTGTTGCAGCCGACGACCCCTCGATGCACTCCAGCCAAAATGAGCAGGACAGCCGTTTCTACGCTGGTTTTGCAATGGTGCCCACTTTCGAACCCAGCAACCAGCAGGAAGCCTACGACATGATGAAGAGCGCATTCGAATTGTCAGAGCAGTTGCGCGAACCTGTTGTGCTCCGCATCGTTACGCGCCTTGCACATAGCCGTGCGGCTGTCGAAGTAAAGGAGGCGTTGGACGTATGCAATCTTGGCATTTGCCAAGAGCGTTGGGTATTGCTTCCCGGCATAGCGCGCGCTCGTTATGCAGCTTTGATTGAGAAGCAAGACGAGATGCTCGCCGCAGCCGAAGCTTCGGCTTACAACAAGCGTGAAACTACAGCTGGCAAGTTGGGCATTATCGCTTGTGGTATTGCATACAATTATGTGAAAGAAGCGCTGGGCGACAATGCCAACGTTCTTAAGGTGAGCCAATATCCCCTCCCCGAGGATTCTATTAAGCAGTTGGCAAAGGAGTGCGACAGCGTCATTGTTGTTGAAGACGGACAACCTTATGCCGAACAGCAGGTCAAGGCACTCTTAGGTGCAGACTACGATGTGCAGGGACGTCTTGCCGGTCAGTTGCCCCGTACAGGTGAACTTACTCCCGACAATGTAGCAAAGGCTTTGGGTTTACCCGCTAAGACTACGCTCCCCGTTTCGTCAATTGTAGCACCGCGTCCTCCTCAGCTCTGTCAGGGTTGCGGTCATCGCGATGTTTACGCCGCGCTGAATGAAGTGCTTGCCACTTATCCCGACTATCGTGTGTTTGGCGACATCGGATGCTATACATTGGGCGCATTGCCTCCCTTCAAGGCGTTGGCAAGTTGTGTGGACATGGGAGCATCTATTACGATGGCTAAGGGTGCTGCCGATGCAGGTTTCCATCCTGCGGTTGCAATTATTGGCGACTCCACCTTTACGCACAGCGGTATGACGGGTCTGCTCGATGCCGTGAACGACAATAGCAATATCACCGTTGTCATTTCCGACAATCTCACGACGGGTATGACGGGAGGTCAGGATTCGGCAGGCACCAGCAAGTTCGAAGCTATTTGTGTGGCACTCGGCGTTGCGCCCGAGCATGTCAGAGTCGTTGTGCCCCTTCCCAAGAATATGGAAGAAATCACGCGTGTTATTAAAGAAGAGTTGGACTACCCCGGTGTGTCGGTAATTATTCCTCGCCGCGAGTGTATCCAGACTTTGGCGCGCAAGGCACGTGCTAATGCTGCGAAAGCTGCAAAGGCTTAAGGCTTAGATTCAAATATATCAAACGTTGTACTTTCGCAGTCGGTTGGACTTGCGTGGTGTGCACAAATAAAATTTCGATTCATGAAGAAAGACATCATACTCTGCGGTGTGGGCGGACAAGGCATCCTCTCCATCGCTACAATCATAGGTGAGGCTGCTACTAAGGCGGGCCTCCATCTCAAGCAAGCAGAAGTTCACGGCATGAGCCAGCGTGGCGGCGACGTTCAGAGCCACTTGCGCCTATCGTCGGCGCCTATCTATAGCGACTTAGTGGCGCTCGGTTGTGTGGACCTCATCATCAGTATGGAACCCATGGAGTGTCTGCGCTACCTTCCCTATTTGGCAGAGACGGGCAAGATTGTTACCGGCAATAAGCCCTTTATCAATATTCCAAACTATCCCGAACAGGCAGCGCTCGATGCAGAATTGGCTGCTTTGCCTGCTGTCGATTTGCTCGACATTGAGGCAGTGGCTAAGGACGCAGGCAACGCACGCGGTGCAAACATGGTGCTGCTCGGAATGGCGGCGCGTCACCTCGAAATCCTTTCGCCCGAACAGTTGTGCGACGCTATCCGCACAATTTTTGCGCGCAAGGGCGAAACCGTAGTTGAGGCAAACATTAAGGCATTCCAGGCTGGTTATTCTAATTAAATAATGATGAACAATGAGTAAGTTTCCCAAAGATACTTGTCCCTACTTCAACGAAGATGTAGAGACACTTTCCCATGAGGAAATCAAGGCTTTGCAGCTCGAACGCCTGCAGGCTACGGTGCGTCATTGCATGAATTCGCCATTCTACAAAGCGCGCTTCGAGGAAGCCGGACTGAAACCCGAGGACATCCAGTCGCTCGATGATTTAAGAAAGATTCCTTTCACCACAAAGCAGGATTTGCGCGACACGTACCCCTTCGGTATTGCCAGTGTGCCTCTTCGTGAGTGCACGCGCCTGCATTCTTCGAGCGGAACGACGGGTAATCCCACTGTGATTCTTCATACGCAGAAGGACCTCGACGAGTGGGCTAATCAGGTGGCGCGCAATCTTTGGATGGTAGGACTTCGTCCCGACGATGTGTTCCAGAATTCCAGCGGATATGGCATGTTTACAGGCGGACTTGGCTTCCAGTATGGCGCAGAGCGCTTGGGCATGCTTACGATACCCGCTGCGGCAGGAAATTCCGTGCGCCAGGTGAAGTTTATCACTGACTTCGGAACAACAGCTCTGCATGCTGTGCCCTCTTATGTCACACGTCTGCATGAGGTCATGGTCGGTATGGGTGTTGACCCTCAGCGCGACACGAAACTCAAGGTGCTTGCTATTGGCGCTGAACCCCATTCGGAAGAACAGCGCCAGCGTATCGAGAAAATGATGGGTGTCAAGGCGTACAACTCTTTTGGTATGAGCGAAATGTGTGGTCCCGGTGTGGGCTTCGAATGTCAGGAGCAGAATGGTTTGCACTTCTGGGAGGACTACTACATTGTTGAAATTGTCGATCCCGAAACGCTCGAACCCGTAGCCGACGGTGAGATTGGCGAGCTCGTGCTTACTACGCTCTGTCGCGAAGCTATGCCTCTGTTGCGCTATCGTACGCGCGACTTGACGCGTGTGCTGGGTCGCACATGTCCTTGTGGACGTAACCACGTGCGCATCGACCGCATGCGCGGACGCAGCGACGATATGATGGTGCTTCGTGGTGTGAACAT
>JAZQXH010000087.1:0-5223 GCA_045632745.1 Alloprevotella sp. | reverse complement strand
TATTAATGTGTTGGTGCTACTCTCGATAATGGCATTAGATCCCTCGCGAGAGTCATAAACACTATTTCCATCCTCAACAACAATAGAAGTCAAACCTGAGCAACCTTCGAAAGCATAAGACCCAATGCTGGTCACACTGTTAGGAATCTCCACAGAAGTCAACCTTGAGCAACCAGAGAAAGCTAAATCTCCAATGCTGGTCACACTGTTAGGAATTACCACGGAAGTCAAACCATCGCAATGAGAGAAAGCATCATCCTCAATGCTGGTCACACTATTGGGAATCTCCACGGAAGTCAAACTAGAGCAATGTGAGAAAGCATAATCCCCAATGCTGGTCACACTATTGGGAATCTCCACGGAAGTCAAACTGGAGCATTCATAGAAAGCGTAATCCCCAATGCTGGTCACACTGTTAGGAATCTCCACGGAAGTCAAACCTGAGCAACTAGAGAAAGCCCAATCCTCAATGCTGGTCACACTATAGGTGTTCCCATTATAGGTTACAGATTCAGGAATCGTAACATCACCTGAATATTCGTTTGAATATGCCCAGCCGGAAACTCCACGGTAAGTCACCTCTACGGTCTTGTCCGTGTCTGATATGATATCGTAATAAATACCATCCACCTTAAAATCCTCGGCACTCACACTGATACTGCACAGCAATCCGATTACTGCCAACACAATAGATTTAAACTTTTTCATAAATAAAATTTTATGATTAAATAATATTTTCTGTTACTACTGAATTTAAATAATCTCTCCAACGTATGGTCACGAAAAAGACACGAGAAACCCTCAAGTTTATCTCCACTCAAGGCCTTCGCATAGTCTGTACCATAAGATAAGCAATTGAGTCAGCCCACGCCGAAGGTATTATAAACACAATATGCCGCAAGCAAATATAGACCGACACGCATACGAAAATAATACATCCACGTGGGCGCTTCGTTGCGAAATCCACGATGATGCCACCCAAAGTAGCGAAGTTTTGAATGAAAAGACAACAGTAAAACGTCCATTCTGCCCCTGCGCCATAAGGTACTCAAACTCAATGCGCAATAAGATAACGGATATTGTGATCCACCTACCACCAAGAGCAGTAGAATCTTCTGCAAATTTATATAAAATTAACCACTTAAGAAGTATCTACAAATTAATTTTGGCAACGACACAGCAGTTGCCCCATTACCACAGTCCCTCCTCCGTTCATTGGGGCACCTCCCCTAACTTGAATTTTATATAACTTCCATCGCTTGATATTCCGAATTGGAAAACCAAACGAGGCAGACTAACTAAAATTGTCCCAAGGAAGTGAATAGGTCCCTCCTTTATAACAAAAAAGCGGTTTACTCCTATCTACTAAAAAATAAAATTGTAGATTTGCAGTTAGATTTGATATCACTTAGCAAATTCTTTAAAAGAAACTCTAAAAACTTGCAGGATGGTTCGCAAATTTGACTTTTTAGTAATAGGATCTGGCGTGGCTGGTATGAGCTACGCACTTCAAGTTGCTTCAGCCGGCAAAGGCAAAGTTGCCCTTGTTTGCAAATCTACCATTGAGGAAGCCAATACTGCCAAAGCGCAGGGTGGCATTGCCTCCGTAACGAATATGCTGGTAGATAATTTTGAAAAACACATCAACGACACAATGATTGCCGGCGACTTCATCAGCGACCCCGCTGCTGTGCGCCAGGTTGTAGAGAAAGGTCCCCAAGCCATTGAGCACCTTTTGGAATGGGGCGTCAACTTCGACCGCTCGGAAAATGGAGAATTCGACCTTCACCGCGAAGGAGGGCACTCGGAGTTCCGCATTCTCCACCATGCCGACGACACGGGGTTTGAGATTCAGCGCGGCTTGATAGAGTCGGTGCGTCGCCACCCGAATATCACCATTTTTGAAAATCACTTTGCCGTAGAAATCATTACGCAACACCACTTGGGAGTGACCGTCACGCGCGCTTCGAAGGACATTGAGTGCTACGGTGCCTACATTCTCGACCCCGACACACGCAAAATCGACCGTTTTCTTTCGAAAGTAACGGTACTGGCAACGGGCGGTTGCGGCGCCGTATATCAAACAACAACGAACCCCGAAATTGCGACCGGCGACGGCATTGCGATGGCATATCGCGCAAAAGCTACGGTGCAGGACATGGAGTTTGTGCAGTTCCACCCCACCGCCCTCTATTCGCCCGACGAGAACCACCCTGCCTTCCTCATCACTGAAGCGATGCGCGGATATGGCGGCATTCTTCGTCTGCCCAACGGGGAAGAGTTTATGCAAAAATACGACAACCGCCTTTCGCTCGCTCCACGCGACATCGTGGCACGCGCTATCGACAAGGAAATGAAGATACACGGGTTGACAAATGTGTGTCTCGACGTGACGCACAAGGACCCCGAGGAAACCAAAAAGCACTTCCCGAATATCTACGCGAAGTGCCTGACAATGGGGATTGACATCACAAAGCAATATATCCCCGTGGCACCTGCTGCCCACTACATGTGTGGCGGTATCAAAGTGGACCTCAATGCTTGCTCAAGCATCCATCGCCTGTATGCCGTAGGCGAATGTTCGTGCACCGGACTCCACGGTGGCAACCGCCTGGCGAGCAACTCGCTCACCGAAGCCGTGGTCTATGCAGAAGCAGCAGCGCAACACTCGCTCAAGCATATTGACGAATACACCTTCAACGAAGCTGTGCCACGATGGAACGACGATGGCACCCTCTCGAATGAAGAGAAAGTGCTCATCGCTCAGGATGCGCGCGAGGTAGGACAAATCATGGCAAACTACGTGGGCATCGTTCGCTCCGACCTGCGCCTACGCAGAGCTTGGACGCGCCTCGACCTGCTGTTTGAAGAAACGGAAGAACTCTTCAAGCGCGTTAAAGCCACTCGCGACATCTGCGAATTGCGCAACATGATAAACGTAGGCTACCTCATCACCCGATGGGCGATTGAACGCAAAGAGAGTCGCGGTCTGCACTACACCATTGACTACCCCAAACATGCTTATGACCAGGCATAACACCTCGAATTGAACATACAAAAAAAGGGGAATCAACCTGCTCCATTATTATATATACATATTGGAGTAGATTGATTCCCCTTTTTTTCGCTTCCGAATATAAAATCCAAGAATGGGCAGGCAGCATCTGAAAATTCCGCATAGAAAGAAATCCCCCCATCCTCTCAGGAATTAATCAACAATCTCAAACGTCATGCTTATGTCCTGCTTCGGACGGTCGCCGCGCAACGTTTCGCACTGCTGAATCTTCTCTACGACATCGAGCCCCTCAATGACTTCGCCAAACACTGTGTACTGCGTATCGAGGAAGGGAGTTCCGCCCTGTGTGGTATAAACCTGCTTTTGCTCGTCGGTAAAGTCAGGCACTCCCATCTCCTTACACACGCGCTTGGTTTCAGCCACAAGTTCTTCCTGCAAAGCCATCAGGCCTTCGCGGTCGCGCTGACGGCGCAGATTCATAATCGCATCGCGGTGCTTTGCTGTCAGCGAATTAAACACGGTCTGCTCCTGCTGCATTGCGAGTTGCTTCTCCAACTGCTTCAGCTCACCTTCTTTATAGACCTTGCCCCAAACGATGTAGAACTGACTGCCGCTGCTTTCCTTATCGGGATTGACTTCGTCAGCAAGGCGGGCAGCACTGAGCGCGCCCCGCTTGTGGAACAATGTGGGCCACTGGATTTCGGCAGGAATGGTATAGCCGGGTCCGCCCGTTCCGAGCGATTTGCCGGCAGGTGCGCCGATGCTATCGGGGTCGCCACCCTGAATCATGAAATCCTTGATGACACGATGGAACAATGTGCCATTGAGCGTGCCTTCCTTCACCAACTTCAGAAAATTGTCGCGATGCAGGGGTGTTTCGTCATAAAGGCTCACCGTGATGGTGCCTTCCGATGTCTTAATCAATACTTTATTTGCCATAAAAAAAATCTTAGTTTTATATACCTTGTGCAAAGGTAATCAATTTGCGATAAAATCTACTGCTCACCCTCTCTTAATTCATCTCAACGAGCAACCACTCAATCCGAGAAACGAACCATATATACAATAACACAAATTAACGAGGATATACCCAAATGTTCATTTGAATACACCCTCGTTGTTGATTTTAGATTCCGTAACTCAGACTTTCAATACCGTTGTAGAACCAGCTGACGATGCCGAGGAGAACGACGCCTGCCGTGCAAAGCGCAAGAGCCGTGCGCACGTAGCAGTCGGATTTGAACGTAGCAATAGGCGAATCGTTGGGTTCGATATACATGGCTTTAACAATCAAGAGGTAGTAGTAGAGCGACACTACCGTATTGATTAAGGCGATGAACACTAAGAGGACATGTCCACCCTTAAAAGCCGCCATGAAGATAAAGAACTTTGAGAAGAAGCCCGCGAAGGGAGGAATACCTGCCAATGAGAAGAGGCAAAGCGTCATGAGGAATGCCAACTTCGGATTGGTCTTGTAAAGTCCCTTATAGTCGGAAATCTGGATTTTACCGCTGTTGTCCTCAATGCTGGTCATCACAGCGAAAGCACCAAGGTTTGCCGCCATATAAACGAGCAGGTAGAACACAAGAGCCGTCATGCCCTCAGCCGAACCATCCATAATACCGAGCACTAGGTAACCCGCCTGGGAGATGGCAGAGAATGCCATGAATCGCTTCAGATTGTTTTGTCGAATGGCAAAGAGGTTGGCAATTGTGATTGAGGCAATGATGAGCCAGAAGAAGGCTTCGTTCCATAGTTCTGTAAGCGCCATGCTGCCAAACACCTTTGTCAGCACCGTGAACAAAACAAAAGCGGCAGCCCCCTTCGAGATGACGCTCAGGTAGCCCGTCACAACTGTGGGCGCACCCTGATAAGTGTCGGCAGTCCAGAGGTGGAAGGGAACGAGCGAAATCTTGAAACCAACGCCGGAAATGAATAGCACCAGTCCGACTACTGCCAGCAACGAATGGTCGAAGAACAGGCTCTTGCCCATTTCCTCAAAATAAAGCGAACCTGTTGCACCATAGAGCAGCGAAATGCCATAGAGCAAAAGTCCGGCAGAGAAGAGGGCGAGGAGGATGAACTTCGCTCCTGCCTCAGCACTTTCGCGGCGGTGCTTGTCGAAAGCAACGACTGCAGCCATGGGCACAGATGCCAATTCAAGACCGATGAAGAACATGAGGAAATGACCACTCGAAATCATGAAG
>JAZQXH010000086.1:0-4919 GCA_045632745.1 Alloprevotella sp. | reverse complement strand
TTAATATTTTTTAGAAAAAACGTTGCAACTTTTTTAGGGAAAGAGTAACTTTGCAGTGATTTAAGGCTGACGTTGGTCGCCTGTCGAGTACGACAAATTATTTCACTCATTAATAGCAATCACAAAATGAAAGCGCTTGTTAAGAAAGAAGCCATGAAGGGCATCTGGTTGGAAGAAGTTCCCATGCCCGAAGTAGGTGTGAACGATGTTCTCATCAAGATTAAGAAAACTGCAATTTGCGGCACAGACCTCCACATTTACAAGTGGGACGAATGGAGCCAGAAGACGATTAAGACTCCTATGACCATCGGTCACGAATACGTAGGCGTTGTAGCTGAAGTAGGTCCCGGAGTGCGCAACATCAAGGTAGGCGACCGCGTAACTGGCGAAGGTCATATTGCTTGCGGCCACTGCCGTAACTGTCGCCGCGGCTTGCAGCACATCTGCGAAAACAGCATTGGCGTAGGCGTTAACCGCGATGGTGCGTTCGCTGAATACCTCTGCATCCCCGAAAGCAACGTTGTGAAGCTCGACGACCGTATTTCTGACGACATGGCAGCAATCATGGACCCCTTCGGCAACGCTACTCACACAGCCCTCTCATTCCCCCTCCTCGGCGAAGACGTGCTCATCACTGGTGCCGGCCTTATCGGTACAATGGCAACAGCAATTGCTAAGTTTGCCGGCGCTAAGAACATCGTCGTAACAGACCTCAGCGACTACCGCCTCGACATCGCTAAGAAGATGGGTGCTACTTGCACCGTAAACGCTTCTAAGGGCGAAACAGTTCAGGCTGCTATGGACAAACTCGGCATCCGTGGTTTCGACGTAGGTCTTGAAATGTCGGGCGCTCCCGTTGCATTCCGCGAAATGGTAACCAAGATGTATAACGGTTCAAAGATTGCTCAGCTCGGCATTCTTCCTCCCACAACAACTGTTGACTGGAGCGAAATCATCTTCAAGGCACTCACAATCAAGGGTATCTATGGCCGCGAAATGTGGGAAACCTGGTACAAGATGGAACAGATGCTCGTGTCAGGCCTTGACCTCACTCCCGTCATCACACACCACTTCCCCATCGCTGACTTCCAGAAGGGCTTCGACGTTATGGAATCAGGTCAGTGTGGTAAGGTAATCCTCGACTGGGAATAATCTTTCAGTGTTTTAGAAACAAGATTCTAAGATACTCATTATACAAACGTGGGGCAACCACAAAAGGCCTGCCCCACGCTTGTATAAATTTTTGTTCCTCAACAACACATGGTTTTTTCTCCTCAAAGAGTAAAGGAAAATCAATTCAGGGCCTCGTAGCTTAGCTGTATAGAGCATCGGATTCCGGTTCCGAAGGTCGTGGGTTAGAATCCCACCGGGGTCACAAATTAGAGTATAGAGTTTTTTTAGAGAACAGAGTACAGAGTTTTTATAGAGTACAGAGAACAGAGTACAGAGTACAACAATCCTTCCGGATGGTCTCTCCTTTCTCATTTCTCCTTTATTCACTTACGCTCATCAGCTTCGCAATCCCATCCCTCAACTCTCAACTCTCATCTCTCAACGCTCTATTTCATCAACCAATAAAAAAAGCGTGTTACCAATGGATTCATCCAAAAGTAACACGCTTTTTGCATATATAACTTGCGAAAGTTCGATTTATTTCACAATCACCTTTGCACCAGCGACTACGTACACGCCCTTAGCAAGTCCATCAATTCGCTGCATGCCGGGATTTACTTGAACACGGCGAACGAGTGCGCCACTGAGATTATAAACAGAGATGTCCTGCTTGATGTTCGACTGAATGTAAAGACAACCATCGCCACCCGTTACGCCAACATGGTCAATTTCGACTGCATCAATTCCTGCCGATTCTACATAACCATACTGCTTATCGAGGAAAGCAAGGCGCTTGGTAATCCATTCCTTAATATAATCTACATCGCCACGAATGTCGTAGTGCATAAGTTTTGCCCATCGACCGCCTTCACGCTCATCTGCTCCAGAAGCTTCGAACAAAGAAGCATACGTCTCAAAACGGTCTGTCAAAGATTCCTCTGCAAAGTAAGTTTGGCGCAACTCGGCGTAGCGCTCTGACAAGAGTTCTGTCCACGAAATCGTTTTGCTATTTTGCAGACGGTGGAAAAGCGTAAGCGTACCATGTTCGTAAGCCCAAAGGAAAGTGGTGAAATCCTGGTCGGGTTTGCAGATACTTGACGAACCGTCCCATCTGCGTCCCCAGGTTCCATCGAGGTCCCAGGGTGCAACTCCTATCATGCGTCGCAAAGTCGAAGCTCTTTGGTCGTAATTGTAGAAGAACATGTTCTTACCATGATTATCTGTAGCGAGCATCAACTCAATGAAGAGGTAGTAATCAACGACATTGGGAATATCAAAATACTCTGCTACTGAAGATTCAAACTTTTCGTCGTCATAAGAAGCAACCACCTTAATCGCATTGAAAAGAGGCGCCCAGTCGATGGGTTCTTCTTCGTAATCGGGGTACTTGATTTCATAGTTAGCCCAGGTTTCTTGCTTGAGCGTATTGTCATACCCCCGAGGGAAACGCATCGGGAAGTATTCCTCCCCTTGCTCGTGTCCCATGAGCACTTCGTAGCTCCACTGGCTGGACTTATAGAGCGTGCCGTGAATAACGGGTTTACCTGTTTCGGGTTGCTCGAGCTTCTTCAGTTTGAGTTGCTTGCGGTCCATCTTTTCTGTAAGGCAATAGATACCATGGTACTTACCATTCAGATAGACTTCGGCAAACTCTCCGCGCGTTCCGTGGCGCGCCTTCTTTTCACGACCATCGCGCTTGTAATAAGGTTCTGTTGCAAAATCGTTCCAAAGGTCAGTGCTCACACGATTGCGCATACAAGCACGGTCAACCGCCATCGCATCGAGAATCCAGTTGTTGTCGTCGCGTAAACCGAGGAATTCAACGTCGCGAGATGTAACGCCGTCTGCCTCGCGCATCTTAATGGCGTAGCTCTTCTTCTCATAATTCTGAGCCGAAGCACCGCGATATTTGAATGCTGCGACATACAACGAGTCATAACCTTCAATATTAGGCTGCGTAACACGCAAACAACCCGTTACATAATAACTGCCATTACATGAAGGATAATTTACTTCGACGAGGTTAAGATATGTGAAACGCACATCTACCGACTGATATTCTTCGCCATCCTTATAAATATTGAATTGGTGGCGGTCCAGCGCATCGAAATCCTCAATAATAATTCGTCCGTCAGCATTGGGAGCTACATTGTCGAGGCGCAACTCATAAACAGAACCATCCTCCAAATTTACATCGAAATTAACGTGCATATCGAACGTACCACTTTCGCGTACCGACTTAGGCAATGCCACTATGTAGCCACCTTCGGCTTCGTCAAAGAGTACTTCTTTGTTGTTCAGGTGCAACGTGTCTACCATCGAACGGAAACCTAAAACAGGAGCCAGGCCATCTACGTTAATACCGGCGCTGCGCATATATTCAACATGGCGTTCGTCGGCTGAGCAGAAAGCAAAAAGACTGCCCATATCAAAACTCCAAAGCCCAACGAAATAACCACTATAGTCGTTCCAATAAGTATAAGGCGACTGTCCGTTTACCACAACTCCATCCTCATACTCTGGGAGGTCGGTAAGTTTGCTCATGGTGTAACCAGCGTAGTCGCCATTGCCATAAAATCCGAATGCCCACTTGTTCATATCAGCACCAGAATAATAGCTGTCGAACGTCAATTCAGCGTAATACTCATTGTAATATGTGCTCACTGCGTAGCCATCGTACGTAACAATTTGGTAGCCACCTTTCTTTTCAACAACATAAAAGTCCGTGCCACCCTCATCGGTTTGATAAAGAGCACCGAATTTATAAACCAAATATTTGCCCGAACGGTTGTTGCGAATCTTATAGTACACGGGGTCAGCAGTGGTTGAAGTTACGACAGGCACGTTCAATTTGCCCGTGCATTCCCAGTACAAGCCGTCCTCCGTCACTCCGACATTGTCGTCAAAGCCGTTGTCCGGCACTTCGCCCGGTTCTTCGCCTTCTTCCGTTACAAGATTTCCGTCTTCATCGTAAAAATAAAAACGTCCATTGTCCGAACGATAGTCAGCATAAGTTCCAACCAGGTAGGTACCATCCTTGCGCACGTTGAAATACTGCGTCTCTGCCGCAATGCTACGCACGAAGAATCCGCCCTCTTCGAGCGACATGATGCTCCACTGCGCTGCTGCGTCATCGGCTGTAGCCGCTACGTTCAAGCCCTTTTTCTGAGCATCCACACGTTCGCTGTCGTAAACCATGTACTGCTTGGAATACGCATTCTGAAACGTAAAGTTACCTGCCTCGTCCTGCTTGATGTACCAATAAGCATCCTCCGGAAGCTCCTTGCTCACTACGTAATACAATATGGGCGCAACGCCATGGCAAGCCCCCAAACCGATACTACCCTGCCCAAACTCCTGGCACATGATTGCATACTTTTTGTTCGGGTCGAACGTCACGCCCAACGCCGCCATTGAGCACAACAGCGCAGCGCACAATAGTAATAATTTTCTCATTTTCTATACTTGTTTACATTATTTATTTATGAGTGCAAAATTACGGAAATAAAAATTAATTAACCATTTTCAACCATTATTTATATAGATTTTGTACTTTTGCATGGTGGAGTTTGAAGTGCAACATGCTTCGAACATTATTATCCGAGCATGCGGCACGAGTCTTTTGCTCTCAACTACAGATTCTTACCCACTCCTCACTGCTACTTGAACAACAATTTAACTAACACATATCGAATGGGAAAAGTACTTATCATTGGCGCAGGTGGCGTAGCTACTGTTGCCGCACACAAGGTGGCGCAAAACACCGACGTGTTCAGTGAAATCATGATTGCAAGCCGCACAAAGTC
>JAZQXH010000085.1:0-9688 GCA_045632745.1 Alloprevotella sp. | reverse complement strand
GTGACCCATCTTACGACCCTTTTCGATGTACTTAGCGAGGATGGGGTGATAGTACTTCTTCAAGAGAGCATCGCGCTGAGCAGCGGGCATAAAGCCGTGAGCGTTGAGGTTGTCCATCTGAGGAGCATCAGTACCCTTGAGGGCGTCACCAGAGAGTGCCAATTCGGGCTGAGGATACTTAGTAGCGTAACCCTTAGTACCTGTCAACTTGAACAAACGGTTGTAGGGCTGGGGAGTCATTACGTTGTGCTGGATTTCAACAACCTTACCCTGAGCTGTACGCATGAGAGTAGTAGTGTGGTCACCATTGCGGAATTCCTTGCATTCCTTGCCAGTCTTGTTTTCTACCCATTCCTTACCTACGAAGCTTTCAGTATCCATAGCGATGAGTGTAGTGAAACGGTCGCCGCGGTGGATGTCGAGACACTGTGCAACAGGACCAAGGCCGTGAGTAGCGTAAACGTCACCACGGTTTTCCATGTTGTACTTCATACGCCAGCGGAGGTTGTCCTTATCGTTATCGTTGGGGTCCTTCCAGTAAGAATCCCAGAACCATTCGAGACCGTGGATGTAAGCTCCTTCAGCGCGGATAACTTCGCCGAACAAACCGTCCTGCTTCATAGCGAGCGCTGTCATTTCGTATTCGTCGTAGCAGCAGTTTTCGAGGATGAAGCAGTGGAGACGCTTAGTTTCAGAAAGGTTGATAAGTTCCCAGCACTGTTCGAGGTTCATTGCAGAAGGAACTTCGATAGCAGCGTGCTTACCGTTTTCCATAGCGAACTTAGCTACGGGGAAGTGGTGGTTCCAGTCTGTTGCAACGTAAACGAGGTCAACGTCGGGACGCTGGCAAACTTCCTTGTAACCGTTTTCACCATAGTAGATGTCAGCGGGAGCGAGACCAGCTTCGCGGAGATACTTCTGGAAGCGTTCTGCACGGGGTTCTTCGTAGTCGCAAAGTGCAACGATTTCAACGCCGGGGATGTGAGCGAAACGCATAACAGCCCATTCGCCACGCATACCAAGACCAACGAAAGCTACGCGTACTGTCTTGATAGGAGCAACCTTCAAGCCGAGAGCGTGCTGCTGACCTGCGGGGCGTGCAGGAGAGTCAATTACGATTGTTCCCTTGTCCCAATGCCACTTTGTAGAGGGAGAGAGCGACTGAGCCGAAGCTGTCACACCTGTGAGGGAAACCAATGCCGCGAGGGCATAAGCATAAATTTTCTTAAAATTCATACTAATAAATGGTTAAAGTTTATAAATAAAATTTTTAAAAGGTTTACATATTTTCCTATGCAAAGTTAAATACTAATTTTGAGTTGACAAAAAAAGCGATAGTATTTTATACTCATTATATATTTATAAGGGGGTAGAACAAGTTTTTTTGTTTTTTTTCCTATTTTTGTTTGGAGGAAATAAAGAAATTACTACTTTTGCCACGTAAATCGTTGAGATAATCAAAACTCAAGACCTCAAATTATGATTAAGCACACAGCATCCTTTAACTTTTACCGTTATTTTTACTTTGCTTACAACGAGCAGAGCGGGACGCTGTGAACTTTATCCAACCATCATTCATCAACGCACAGCAATATTTTAGGTAAATACAAGTCCTGCTCATTCTGATAGAGAAAGAGCAGGATTTTTTTGATTTTATCAGCGCAAAAAATTCTTCGGACTATGAACAATAATTCGACCGCCCGCCATACTCAAACCTCCGAACGCAGCATCGAGACTACCAACCACAATATCCCTACCCCTGACCTCGGCGCTCAGCGCGTTGCCATCCAGGGCGTGGAAGGTTCGTTTCACGACATCGCAGCGCATCAATTCTTCGGAAACGACGTAGTTCCTATTTGTTGCAACACGTTTGAAGAACTTTTCAACACGATGAGCGAAGACGACAGCGTGCTCGGACTGATGGCTATTGAGAATACCATTGCCGGAAGCCTGCTCCACAACTACGAACTGCTGCGCGAACACAACTTTACCATCATCGGTGAGCACAAGTTGCACATTGAGCACAGCATCGTTTGCCTGCCCGAGGACGATTGGGCGGATATTACGGAAGTCAACTCACATCCCGTAGCCCTGCAACAATGCAGAAGTTTCCTCGCCCGACATCCGCAGATGAAGGTGGTCGAAACCGAGGACACAGCCGGAGCTGCTCGCCACATTGCCCAACACCACCTGCGCGGACACGCAGCCATCTGCCACGCCGACGCTGCCAAACTCTACGGACTCAAGGTGCTGGAAAACAAAATTGAGGACAACAAGCACAACTTCACCCGCTTCCTCGCCCTCTGCCACGCCTGGTGGGCGGACAAGTTCAGAGACCTTCACACGACGAACAAGAGCAGCATCGTCTTCACGCTGCCTCACGAAGAGGGCTCGCTCTCGCAGGTTTTGTCGATTTTCACGTTCTACAAAATCAACCTTACGAAAATCCAGTCGCTACCCATTATCGGCAAGGAATGGCAATACCTCTTCTACGTCGATGTAGCTTACAACGACTACATGCGCTACCGCCAAAGCATCGACGCTGTGCGCCCGCTCACACGCGAACTGCGCATTCTCGGCGAATACCAAGCCGGATAAACTCAACAACCATGCCACTCGCGCAAAGCCAACGGCAGCGAGGACAAACATACTCAACCCTAAAACAAACATTCACAATGATAGCTCCTGCCAACCGACTACAAAACGTGCAAGAATACTACTTCTCTCGCAAACTCAAGGAAGTAGCACAGATGAACGCCCAAGGACTCGACATCATCAGCCTTGCCATCGGCAGCCCCGACATGCCACCCTCGGAACAAACGATTCAGACACTCTGCCGCGAAGCACAAAACCCAAATGCTCACGGCTACCAGCCAACAGCAGGAACTCCCGAACTCAAGCAGGCGATGGCAAAGTACTACGCCCGAAAATACAACGTTGCGCTCGATGCGAGCAGCGAAATCCTGCCACTCATCGGCTCAAAGGAAGGCATACTCCACACCACGCTCGCCTTTGTCAATCCCGGCGACAAAGTATTGGTGCCTAACCCCGGCTATCCTACCTACACCTCGCTTTCACGACTGTTAGGATGCGAAGTGGTCAACTACAACCTCCGCGAAGGAAACGACTGGCAACCCGACTTCGACGAACTCGAAACAATGGACCTGACCAACGTGCGACTGATGTGGACCAACTATCCCAACATGCCAACCGGAGCTCGCGCTCAAATGGCCACCTACGAAAAGTTAGTAAGCTTTGCCCGTCGCCACAACCTGCTCATCGTCAACGACAATCCCTACAGCACGATACTCAACCGCGAACATCTGAGCATCCTGCAAGTGGAAGGTGCAAAGGACGTTTGTTTAGAATTCAACTCCATGTCGAAGAGCCACAACATGCCCGGTTGGCGAGTAGGAATGATAGCCGGAAAGGCGGACTACATCCAATACATCCTCCGCGTCAAGAGCAATATCGACTCGGGCACATTCAGAGCCATCCAGTTGGCAGCCGCTGCAGCCTACGACAACGACGATGCCTGGCACGAACACCACAATATTACGGTCTATGCCGAACGTCGCGACATCGCCTACCGGATTATGCAAGCTTTAGGCTGCACCTACGACGAACAACAGGTAGGCATGTTTCTCTGGGGGCGCATCCCCGATACTATAGCCCACGCTGAAGAACTCACGGAAGCCGTGCTCCACAAAGCGCGCGTGTTCATCACGCCCGGCTTCATCTTCGGTAGCAACGGCGAACGCTACATCCGCATTTCGCTCTGCGCCAAAAAAGAGCGCATGCAGGAAGCCCTGCAACGCATAGAGCAAATGCTATAGCGATAGAGACTATAGAAACTATAAAAACTATAGAAACTATAGAAACTATAGAGACTATAGAGACTATAGGAACTATAGCCCCTAAAAAATCTAGAATATCTAGAATATCTAGAGACTCTAGAGCATCTAGAATATCTAAAACTCCCCCCCTTTTTTAAACAACTCTAAACCTCAAAAACAATATGGAACTCGATCTTCTCCCCCTCAACCTTCCTGGTATTGATATGACCACACGCCCCCTCCCCATAGCCGGCCCCTGTTCTGCAGAAACCGAAGAACAAGTGATGACTACCGCCACACAACTGGCGAGCAAGGGCATCAAGATTTTTCGTGCAGGCATCTGGAAACCACGCACAAAGCCCGGTGGATTCGAAGGCGTGGGCGAACCCGGATTGAAGTGGTTGCAACGCGTACAGAAACAGTTGGGCATGCTCGTAACGACAGAGGTAGCCACTGCCGCACACGTGAAAGCTGCGCTCGAACACGGCATCGACATCCTCTGGATTGGTGCACGCACGGTGGCAAACCCCTTTGCCATGCAGGAGATTGCCGACGCACTCGTTGGGCACGACGTACCCGTGCTCGTAAAGAATCCTATCAATCCCGACCTCGAACTCTGGATAGGTGGACTGCAGCGTATCAACGGCGCCGGCATAAAGCGTTTGGGCGTCATCCACAGAGGATTCTCGTCGTGCGACCGAAAAATCTACCGCAACCTTCCTATGTGGCACATCCCCATCGAACTGCGCCGCCGCATCCCCAATCTGCCCATCATCTGCGACCCCTCACACATCAGCGGCCGACGCGAAATCATCGCCCCACTCTGCCAGCAAGCGATGGACCTCAATTTCGACGGACTCATCATCGAAAGCCACTGCTGCCCCGACTGCGCATGGAGCGACGCCGCACAGCAGGTGACACCCGACGTGCTTGACTTTATCCTCAGCAAACTCGTCATCCGCTCCGTAGGCGAAACGACGGAGAGCCTCACCGAACTGCGCCGCCTCATCGACGAATGCGACAACAACCTCATAGAAATCCTCGCCAAGCGCATGCGTGTGAGCCGAGAAATAGGACAGTACAAAAAGCAACACGACATGACCGTAGTGCAAACCACACGTTACTCAGAAATCCTTGACAAGCGCGGAGCGCAAGGTTGCATGTGTGGCATGGACAGCATGTTTATGAAAAAAATCTTCGAAGCCATCCACGAAGAAAGCGTACGCCAGCAGGTGGAGGAAATCAATAAGTAAGAACCCCGTGCGCTACGCACACTACGAAACACTACGAAACATGAAAATCCTTGTACTGGGCGCCGGCAAGATGGGTGCATTTTTTGTGGACCTACTCAGTTTTGAACACGAAACAGCGGTTTACGACATCGACTCCAAGCGACTCCGCTTTATGTACAACACGCTTCGCTTCACCACACTGGAGGAAATTGCCGACTTCCAGCCCGAACTTGTCATCAACGCCGTGAGTCTGAAACACACGCTCACGGTGTTCGACAGCGTCATTCCCGTTCTGCCCAAGACGTGCATCCTTGCCGACATCGCTTCGGTGAAAACCGATTTTAAGGACTACTACCTGTCAACAGGCATGCGCTACGTATCGACCCACCCCATGTTTGGTCCCACCTTTGCCAACCTGGGAGCACTCTCCACGGAGAACGCCATCGTCATCAGCGAGGGCGACTATATGGGGCGCATTTTCTTCAAGGACCTGTATGCCAAACTGGGGCTCAACGTCTTTGAATATTCCTTCGACGAACACGACGAAACGATGGCGTACTCACTGAGTATCCCCTTCGTATCGACCTTCGTATTCTCCGCCGTCATGAAGCATCAGGACGCACCGGGAACCACCTTCACGCGCCACCATGCCATTGCGCGCGGCGTTTTGAGCGAAGACGACTGCCTGTTGCGCGAAATTCTCTTCAACCCCCACACAGCCGGGCAGGTTGAAAAAATCAACGAACAACTCAGCACCCTCCTTCATATCATCAAGACCAAAGACGAAGACGGACTTAACAATTACCTTACCAAAATTCGCAAGAATATCAAATGAGGCGAGGGAGGGGGGAACTTTAGATAGTATAGAGACTCTAGATGCTCTAGAAACTCTAGATGCTCTAGATAATCTAGAAGTTCTATAGCTTCTATAAAATCCTATCGCCTTTATACAAAAAAGCCCTGAGGGAGCAAAAGCTGAACCATTTCAGCTATTGCTCCCTCAGGGCTAAATTATTTATTCACTCAATAAGAAAAACGCTTACGCATTGTGCTTGAAGCGCGACGCTACAATGCCCTCTACATCACATACACACCACGCACGCCGCCGCGGTTCATATTGCCTCCTCCGCGGAATTCCTTGGGACCCTTCTGACTCTTGTCGTCAGCGCCACCCTTCTGTCCGCCAAAGATATTGAGCTTATAGATGAAGTGGAGCATGCAGTAAGAGTGGATGCCATACGTCCATGAGTCTGAACGCTGAAGCGCATCGATGGTACGACTGATGCTGCTCTGCTCATGAAGGATATCGTAGAACTGGAGCGAGAGCGTAGCTGCCTTACCCTTCAGGAACGAATGAGAAATCTGTGCGTTCCAAAGAAGTTCGTTGGTATTCATATTGGCAGAAGAATAACCTCGACGAGAGTTCACACGGAAATCTGTTGAGAACTTCAATCCAAAATCAGTATTGAAATTTGCAGATGCTCCGTAGTCGAAATTCCAAGTGTCGCCAATAGAATTGTTCTGCACATCTGATTCTGAATGCTGATAGTTCACGTTTCCGAAGATACTGAAATCCCAATACGTTGTGCGATACGAGAGGCGCAAGCGTTCAGAAAGCCCGAGTGTCTGCGTTGTATTCTTCGTAGCCTCAGCCATTGCGAAAATACCTCGGTAATAATCAAGCATATTAACGCCTGCGGGAGGCGCTGGAATTCCCGAAGTGTTGGTAGAGATATATCCGACAGAATTATTAAACGAGGCATTCGTATTGGTCGAAACGTTCCAAAGTTTTTCTTCGCCCAACGCAGTGTTGAAACCGAAATAGGCTGATGAATTCCAGTTTCCGTTGATATTTTCCGGACGTGAGAAACGACGACCGCTCTCTGTGTCGTAAACAACGCGGTTGGTAATCGAATTACGCGTCATACGGGCACGTGCTCCGGCAAACATACCACGCTGCGACTCGGCGTTGTAAGTGTTGAAATCCACATTGAAATTGTGATTCCACGAAGGTTCCAGTCCTGCATTACCCATCGAAACACTCAGCGGATTGCTGTCGTCAACCACTTCGAGGAGGTTGGTCATCGAAGGTTCGGACGCTGAGCCACGATAGTTGATGTCAAGGTTCGTAGTGGTGTTGAAGCGATAGCGCAAACGCACTGAGGGCGCCCAGTTGAAGACGTCGCGCGTCACGACCGTATCAATCTGCGAGGGACGCGTATAGTCGAGCGTAGTGTGCTGCGGTTTGAGGTCCACACCGGCATTGAAGCGAATTTCCTTCGTGTTGTAGCGCACACCGAGGTTGATGTTGTGGTTGTCGTACTTGTACGTAGCATACTGGCTGTTGTAGTCGTCGCGCGCAGCAAGCAGGAGGTCTACGTCCGTAGGCACTGTACCAAAGATGGGCAGTGCATCGAGGTAATTGGAATAAGGCGAATCGCCATCGTTGTAGGTTTCGAGGTTATAGCGAGAACGGTTCGACTCGTTGTAACGGTGCGAATAGTCGTAGCGAACTTCGGCGAACCAATCGTTGCCCAAAGGTTCTGCATAGCTGGTGCGAATGTCGTAGTTGTAGTTCTTACCAGGCGATGTAGAATACTGATTGCGGAAAGTGGGCACTCCGTTTGCTGTTCCATTCTTATAGTATGTTATTTCCGAAAGCGAGAACGAATTGTTTTCACTATCCGAATAGCCCGCACTGAAGCGAACAGAGGCATTACGCCCTTCGCTGCCAAAACGACGCGTAATGTTCAACGAACCATTTACGTTGACAGAACGATTGTCGCCCATCGACTGCGAGAGATTGCGGTTCACAGCGATTGCCAACAATTCGGGATTGACAACACCCACCTGACCGAAAGCATCGGCAAACATACTGTCGAGAGGATTTGCAAATTCCTCATCGCCTACTTTATAGGGGTCGTCGTTAAACGTTGCAGACTCACTCGATGAAGCGTTGTTGCCCTCAGAATATGAGAAGCTGGGGCGGAACATAATCATTGTAAGCGTATCGGGATTCCAACGCAAGCGCATACTCGTGTTAAAATTGGTAGAATAGTTATTACTACCGGATGCACTGTTGGAGAAAGAGCGTTCCGTGCGATTACCCGTAAGGAATGTTTCGGAACTGCGCGTAGAAAGCGAACGCGAATCCGAATGCGAATAGCGCACATTACCTCCTACTTCAAAGCGTCCAGCCTCGCGGCGCTCGCGTCCGTTGCTCCAGTTGAAGTCCATACCGCCGTTCTTCGTAGAGCGAATGCCGCCACCGCCATAACCACCGCCACCATAGCCGCGGTCGCCAATATTATTGGCAGAACCATAAACTGTGATGCGCGAATTGTCGGTGAAGTAATTGACGAAAGCTTTGGCCGAATAGCGGTCCTGCGTACCGAGAGCGAGGTCAACATTGCTCACCCACGTCTGATTGAGTTCGCGCTTCGTTGAAATATCAAGAACCTGCGTTTCTTCGCCATCGTCGATACCCGTCATTTCTGTATAGTCGCTCTTCTTCTTATATGCCTTCACCTTGCTTACGAGGTTCGTCGGAAGATTTTTCATTGCGATTTCCGTGTCGCCCTTGAAGAAGTCCTTACCGTTGATAAGAAACTCTGTAACTTCCTTACCATTGACCTTAATCTTACCGTTTTCGTCCACTTCTACTCCGGGGAATTGCTTGATGAGCGCTTCGAGCGTTGAACCTTCGGGCACACGATAGGACGAAGCATTGAACATGGTCGTATCCTCTTTCTGTTCCACCTTTGCAAGTGTAGCAGTGATCTCTGCAGTTCCGAGGGTGTTAAGCGGTGCGAGTTTCACTACGCCAACGCCTATTGTGTCCGTCTTACCATCGATATTCAGCGTTTGGTCTATCGTGTTAGAGCCAACGTAAGAAGCACGAAACTTATACTTACCTTTCTGCGCAACTTTCAGAATAAAGTCGCCAGCCTTCTTTGTCAGTGTTGTAGATTTAAGGCTATCATTGCGCAAAAGCTGAACAACTGCATACTCCATCGGTTCGCCTGTTTCAGCATTTAGCACCATACCTTTTACAACATACGACTGCGCAAAAAGGTGAATGCTCACAAGCGAAAGTAAAACAGCAACGAGATTTCTTTTCATAAATTATATCAACAGGATTTTGAGTGTTTTGTGGAAATTCTTTTCTATTGCAAAAGTACAATAATATATATACATAGCGAAATATTCAATTTATGTATTCGACCAAACAGGAGTTTTAATAGACAAACGGGAATCAGGAGAAAGAATTGGTTATGCAAAGAATGAATAGTTTCCTTTTTCAATTGCATTTTTTACATATCACTACAAACAAAACCAATATTCACCAATGCTACACAGACTTAATCCAGACTGCATAGCATTGGTGAATATAAAATTTTAGGTATAAGCGTAAAATAGTAGACGAGTTATTAGGTACAAGTTGACGAGGTGGACAGACTCGAACGCTTGCTTGCACGTTGCATAGCCCTCATAACCTTAAAACCTCAAGACCTTAAAACCTCATAACCTCACCTTAGAACCTCACCTCATAACCTTATATTCACGGAAAATCCTCTACAAACTTATCCCCCAAAATGCCCCATGCACAGATGAACCTAA
>JAZQXH010000084.1:0-13251 GCA_045632745.1 Alloprevotella sp. | reverse complement strand
TATAGCGACGGGGTTCCACCTCTTCCCATTCCGAACAGAGAAGTTAAGCCCGTCATCGCCGATGGTACTGCGTATAGTGGGAGAGTAGGTAGCCGCCTTTTTTCGAAGACCTTGTGAGCAAAATGCTTGCAAGGTCTTTTTATATATATCCATTATATATACATGTTTATTCGATTACGGAGCTTGTATGCTTTACTGTTGGATGATTCTTTCCTACAGCTTAGTCGATGATATGTTGTGTATAAAAGGAATTTGGCGCAAGGAAAGTAAATTTTAATGAAGCAATGAAGCGAAATATTTTGCAGGATTATAAGCGTTATTTAACGTTGGAGCGGGGCTTATCTTCGAACACGTTTAGTGCTTACATAAGCGATGTGAAGGTTTTCTTGTCTTTCCTAAAAGATGGACAGAAAACCTGGGCTGACGTTGTGTTGCAAGATATACATGATTATACATGGCAACTTCATCAGATAGGAATCTCTGCGCGTAGCATCGCCCGTGTGCATTCGTCGTTGCGTTCATTCTTTAAGTTTCTTGTAGTAGAAGAATATTTGGTTAACGATCCTACCTTGTTGCTTGAGTCGCCCAAATTGGGGCAGCATTTGCCGCAGGTTCTTTCGACTGCAGAGATTGATGATATAGAGGCGGCCATAGATAAAAGTTTGCCTGAGGGAAGGCGTGACTATGCGATAATTGAAATGTTGTATTGCTGCGGATTGCGCGTGTCGGAATTGTGCAATTTGAAATTAAGCGACTTGTTTTTGGAAGATGGATTCATACGTGTCTTAGGAAAGGGCGAAAAACAGCGCTTGGTGCCAATTTCAGCGCATTGCGTTAAGCTCATCCGTCTGTGGATAGAAGAGCGCAGCAGCATTGTTATCAAGCCTGGAGAGGAGGATTTCTTGTTCTTGTCCTTTAGACGCGGCAAGCATCTCTCACGAATCACTGTTTTCCACAATCTGAGGGTTTTTGCTGAGCGGGCAGGAATAACGAAGACGATATCTCCACACACGCTGCGCCATTCGTTTGCAACACATCTTTTAGAAGGAGGTGCGAATTTGCGTGTGATACAGCAGATGTTAGGGCACGAACGTATCGCAACAACCGAAATATATACACATTTGGATAGAAGTCTGCTGAGAGAACAGGTGCTGAATTTTTTCCCACGAAATAAAAACGAGGAACCCCTTCCCAGTTCCAAGTAAAGGCGGCGTATGTTTGAATTCTCAGTGATTAATGATTTGAAAATAGGTTAAGGATATTTTAACTTAAAATGTATGTAAACTATCTGATGCCATAAAATTTGCAAACTGTTTCTGACAAAGTTTAGTAAAAAATCTAAGTAATTGTTAAAAAGTGGTATTTTCTTTGTAGAAATGTTGTTTAGAAAGGAGAAAGGGTGTAATTTTGCATCAGTTTTTCATGGTATTAGATTTAAGGTTAGTAAAGATTGGTTGTCGTGATGACAATCAATTTTTTTTGTGCAAATTTGAACACATGATTTATATAGAGCAAAACAGGCGGCAATACGGATTTGACGAAAGGTTTCCCGTATCTCCACCTGTTTTTTTGTAAATACAAGATGTGTGCGCACTGAAATATCTCCTACGCGCGTATGTCCTTTTATAGAGTGTTGAAATGACTTAATGCGTTGTTTCTTTGAATAAGTCCTTGATGAACCATAGTAAATATGCTTTGCAGGCGATTTGCTATTTTACATATCTGCAGTTGATGACTTCCCAGTTGATAATGTTCCACAGCGAAGCTACGTAGTCGGAGCGCCTGTTTTTGTAGTCAACGTAGTAAGCATGCTCCCAAACGTCGAACACCATGATGGGAATCATTCCGCGTGTAATAGGATTGCCGGCATTGGGCGTTTGCAGAATGTGGAGTTCGCCTTCTTCATCTTCGGCGAGCCACACCCACCCTGAGCCGAAAAGTCGCGTACATTGGTCTTCAAACTCTGCTTTGAAGTTTTCGAAACTTCCCCATTTACGTTTGATGGCTTTTTCTATATGGTCTGTAGGCTGACCGCCACCATCGGGAGAGAACTGCAGGAAGTAGAGATTGTGATTCAGAATTTGTCCGGCATTGTTATAGATTGCGCCTTGCGCTGTAGTTACGATTTCCGGCAGGCGGCGATATTGGAATTCTGTGCCAGCGATAAGCTTGTTTAAGTTTGCGACATACCCTGCTAAGTGTTTGCTGTGGTGAAGTTCAATCGTTTCGCGACTGATAAAGGGTTCGAGTGCATCTGTGGCATAAGGAAGTTTCATGAGTTCGAAGGAGGTTTCTCCTTGACCGTAGCATGCTCCGCATGAAATAGCCATCATCAAGTTTGCAAAAAAAGTTTTCATGGTTTAGTTTTTTGTGGTTAGTAATTGGTTGTTGTTTGTGAGAAGTTATTAGAAAGTTTAGTTTTTGTGTGGTCGTTGTGTTGGGGTGAGAGAGCTTTTTATTTACATGTTGAACAATGTTGATTTCAATTTTTGCAGCAAATGTACGAGTAGGTTTTAATGTGGAAATAATTTAGTGTGTTAAATATAGTTTATTGAGGTATTAATATTTGTTTATGTTTCGATACTATATACTATGGTGAAACTATGCACCTGTTCTTATAGAGTAGTTATTGGTGTTGGTATATATATATGTGTTCTCAATATTATTATATATGATAAAACAAATTGGGTGTGCCAGAGTTTTTTCCGGCACACCCAATTGTGTTTTGTTACTTTAAGGGATTCAGTCTGTCGCGTGTTTCTGTTCGTGGCGTGACGATAACATCTTCGGGATAATATCCTTTGATGAAATATCCCTTGTCGCGCGATTCGCCGTCAACGATGTCTCCAATGAGTCCTTGTCGCGATTCGCGGTACCATTGTTCGTAGTCGCGTGTGTAGTCGGGGTCGGGCACTACGTTGACGATAAAACTGAGTTCTTTAACGCCGTAGGGTTCAATATTTCCGTAGATACGTACATGGTGTACTACTTCGCCCACGTTTTTCTGACTGTTATAGGTCATGTGCAGATAGGAACTTCCGTCGGGGGGAACGAGGCGCTTAGCATCCTGGTCAAGGATAATACATCCGCACGATGTATGTATGTCCTGAATCATCAGGGGCGATTCGCCTGTATTCTCAATTTTGTATAGAATATTGAGTTGTTCCCCTTGTCGGATAGGGAAGTAGTGTCTGATGGAGTCTTCAACGTAGACAGTGGTGTTGGAAATCTGTCTGCGGCATCCTGTCGTTCCAATTAGAGCGGCAATGAATGATATGATGAGCAGTACGTTTTTTATCATAATTACCTTGTAATAAATAGTTCATCAATAGCCAAGTGATAGTTGCCTGTCGAATAGAGTTTGATGCTGATTTTTCCGCTTGTTGCTTGCGGCAATCTCTTTTCCCATTTTGTTTGAAACGCCCCATCTCGGTCCGACATGTCAATCTTTTCTGAGCAAAGGAGTTTTTTGCCTTCGTACACTTCGATTTTAGAGGGCACGTGGATTCTGTGGCGGATATACGAGAAGATGTTCATCGCCAACGTTTTTCCTTCGCTCATGGCGCCTGCCGGCAAAGTGAGTGTCACTTCTTTGTAGGGCAAGATGTTCCAGCCGTAATAGTAGTTGACGGGCAGTCCTAATTCGCCGTCGGTGAGTCCCTGTATGGTCGAAGTTCCCTCGTCGCAGGTGAGCGTCACTTTTTTGTTGAGCAGACTGTTTTCAACAACTTTATCGGAGAGCAGATACTGTTTCCAGCTGTTTACATAGTCTGCGCTCAAGTCGCCCGATTCGTTGATGGCGGTGAGGTTGTAGGCTTTGTAGCCGTCGTTGAATACTTCGAGCCACTCTTCAACTTCGTCGTTGACAATCATTTTGCCATTTTCGAGCAGTGCGTAGCCATGCTCTTTGTGTCCGAGGTGGCGTGCGATTTCGAGTCGTGTGAAGGAGAGTGTGGTGATGAGTCGGCGCAGCAGGTAGGCTTCTTCTTCTCCAGCGTGCTTTTTAAGGCGAATAATCTGGTTGTAGAATTCTATAAATTTGTCCGCATCAAGATATACGTTCATTTTCTCTTCTATTCCTCCATAATAAGGCATCACCTTTTGGCTTTGGCTCCACTTGTCGAGCATGGAGAAGTAGAATTCTGCGATGATGGTTCCCGTTGTGGGATACATGCGGTAGAAGTAGTCATAGATAAACTGCTTTACATCGAGATTTACGTTCATCATCAATGCTGCGAGCACACAGGTCTCCATGTCTGAGAAGGTAGAGTAGTCGTAGCCGCTGCCATTGAGGAATACGCCCTCAATTCCCTTTTCTTTATAGAACTTAAAGCGGTCCTGAATCGCCATGAGTATGGGGTAGGGCGTGAAGTAGTCGTCGTAGTTGTTGATGTAGTCCCAGATGTAAATGTGTTTGCACACTTTCCCCCAGTCGTTCAACATTGTTTCCAGGTTCTTCTTCTGTCGGTCGTCGGTCTTTCTGTTGGGTTGCCAGTCGATGACGCTGACGAGCACGCCTACGTTGTCGGGCAGTTTTTCCTGCGTTGCAACCTTCGTTGTGTGGTATGCCGAAGTGAAGAATTTGTGTTGCTTAAATTGCTTTGCCAGTCGTGTAATCATGGATGTAACGGCTGGAGTAGCATTCGTTGCCGTGTTTCCTTCGGCTACGCATCCCGGACATTGGCACACCAGGTTGTTGTCGTTGGGCAGAATGGCAAAGTTCATTGATTTGCTCGTGCCCTTGCCATAATTTGAGTTGATGTATTTCTCTATGTAGTGATAGAGTTTTTCGGAGGTGAAGCAATATTGCTCATTGTTGCGTATGCCTTTTATGGAGGCATAGATGCTCAGGTCACTTTTATCGAGCACGGTGACGCCAATGTTGTGCCCCCATATTCCCCAACTTTCGTCGATATTATTGAGTGCCAGTACGCCTCTGATGTCTTCGTTAAGGCTGGGCGGTGCATAGATGTCTCTGTACTTAAAGGTGAAGTTTCCGGTGGTGTCAGCAAAGGTGAGGAGCGTTGCCGGCAAGTCATCGGAGGGGAAACGGTCGTCTCTGTCGCCGATGTGGCGCATAAACTGGTGGATGAGCCACACGGCATTGCTCACGCTTCGTGTTGTGAGATAAATGGCGTTGCCCTTGTTTTTCACGGTGAAGTCGTGCGCGAGTTCCGTGTCGAGGTGGAAGTACACGTTTGTGCAATTTTCCACCTTTTCTTCGTAGAATACGGGCGAAAACTCACCGCCCCTTTTCTTAAGGTGCTTGTACAAGTATTCGGACCATCGCAAGTCGTCTTTGCTTTTATGGTCGTATGGATGAATGACGTACTTATTGCCTTCAATGTCGTTCGGGCTGATTTCCAAGCAGCCCATACATGTCAGGGCAAGAATGAATGTTACGATCGAAGTAATAAAGAATTTAGAACGAAATATAAATCTGAACATGTGTGTTGTAGAGATTTCTATATTGGGTTGCGACACTTCCGTCAGGTGCTAACTTCTGGTCGTAGATAGTGTTCCATACACCGAGCAAACCAATCGAAAGGTTGGGGGTGATGAGATATTGACCGCCCAGACTTGCGAAGCTGTTCATGTGCGAGAATGAGCCTTGCAGTGAGTAGAGGTCGATGATGTTGAGTTCGGGGGCTGTACCAACGCCTGCTGCTGCTGTGATAGAGGTGCGTCCGTCGCTGAGCGGTGTGTAGCGCACCTTTGCTTGCAGGTTGAAGAACATTTCGGAGTCGAAGTTGATGAGTCCGCCTCCGGCGCTCAGGTACCATAGTGGCAATTCCTTGTTCAGTGTGGCGGAGAGGCTGAATAGGTTCTTGTCGCCGCGTAGGCGTCGATAGCCTATACTGCCATCTACAGACCAGTCTTTTCCGAAGTAGTACGATGCGCCTCCGTTGATGATGAACTTAGGGAAGTAGCTTCCGCCGATTCCAATGTTGGCGGTTGCCGTCCATTTTTTATTGATTTTGCGTGTTGCGCCCACGATGAGCTGAAGTCCGGTTCCGCCATCGACACTGTCGGTGGCTTCAGCATCGTTCCAGAAGAGCGAACCGTTGCGTCCGGAGTAATTGAGTCGTGCAGAGTAGGTGTTGTCGCCCTCAATGCGTGAGTAGCCAATGCTTGCAACGCTAGTGATGACGTCGAGTTCGCTAAAGCGCGACTGCATGTATTCTACGTCAACATGGTTTTTGTTTGCCTTGAAGAGGAATCCCTTCATTTTGCTCACGTAGTCCGCTTCTTCCAATACCGAGGGTTCAAAGTATCTTTGGTAATGATATGCCGAGTCGTACTGGTGTGCGCTTTCGTACACTACGCCCTTTGTGTAGAGCAGTGTTTTGTTGTTGGGGCTGTATTCCAAAGCGTTGTCGAGCGTAGCGATGGCGTCGCTGTGCTTGTCTTCCTTCATCTGTTGCAAAGCCAGGAGTTCGCTGCTCGCCACGTAGGCATTGATGAAGTCTGCATTCCCGCTGTAGTGCTTGAGTTTTCCTGCGATGAGTTCTACTGCTTTTTCATATTCGCCCATTCTGTTGTGAATCGTAGCCTGCTTGATGGCAAATGCACTTTCGTTGGGATAGGCAAGTATAGCCATGCGCGTGTAGCGGTCGTGTTCCTCGTTTTTACCGAGGTGTCCGGCTAAGTTGATGGAGTAGAGCAGACCGTAGTAATTGTCAATGTCATACTGCAATAGCTTTTGCGACACTTCGTAGCCCTTTTCATACTGCCCCGCAGTAGTGAGCTTTTTGATGTAAGGCACCGCTATTTCCTCTGCTGCGCTGACGTAGCGTTCGCTTGTTGCCGAGTCGGCAGGCGTAGCGCTGAGGTTGTCGATGGAGTTGTATATGAGTTCCAGTGCTTCGTCCTCTTTGCCCATGCCGCTGAGGAGCATGCTTCTTTTCAGGATTACCTCTTCTGCAGTGAGCGAGGGGCGGACGAATTCAAAGGTCTCCGTTGCCTTGTCGTACATGCCTAAGTGGTAGAGACACGTAAACATCTTGAGTTTTGCAGTGTTGGTCAACTCTTCATCGACGTGGATATTCTCTATTTTGTAGAGTTCGTCGAGTGCTTCCTTGTAGTTTCCGGCAGTCATCAGTTGCTCGCTCTTCTCGAGTTTTCCGCAACTGTAGAGATAGGCAATGTCGTAGTCGTTGGGGAAGTCCTGGTAGAGTTTGTCGAGCAATGCGTTGGCTTGTCGGTTGTCGCCTCTTGTTTTGTAGAAGTCGTATTCTTTATAACGTATTTTTTTGTCCTGCAATCCATATACGCGCTTTGCCTCCTTGATGTAGTAGAGCGCATCCTGGTCATAGCGTTGCGTGATGGCAGTGTTGATGAGGTAGTCGAGCGCTTCGCGGTTGTTGCGGTCTCTTTCAAAAATCTGTCCGTAGATGACGTAGGGGTCTTCCTGTCGTCCCTTGCGTGCAGAGATAATCATCAGTTCGTTGTAGAGGCGGCGAGCTTCCGGAGTGTCGTATCCGCTGTTGATAAATGCTTTTACGCGTTCTATCGCCACGTTGTGCTGGCCGTTTTCTTCAAGGATACCCACTTTTTTTCTCAGGATGGTGATGTTTCCCGGATTTTCAGCGAGTGCGAGCGAAGCCTGGTCGATGGCGCGTTGCATCAGGTTGGCGTTGTAGTAGTGGTTGATGAGCGCCAGCTGGTAGTCCACGTTCTGAGGGTTCAGACTTGTGAGTTCTCGCAGCGCATTGCCTTTTGCCACGAGGTTGCCTTCCCTTTGGTTCTTGGCATACTCCAACTCCAGTTCGTGGTAGTATGCATCTTTGATTTCTTGGTTCTTGGGATAGATTTGTTGCAATCGCTTGAAGAGTCGGTTGGCTTCGTAGGTGTTGCCTTGTTTTTTGTAAAGTTCAATCTTCTTGCGCCACAGTCCTTCCCAGTAGGGGTTGATTTCGAGCAATTCGTTGATGTAGCATATCGCCGATGAGTAGTTGCCCGTAATGTCTTCCACCGACACAAGCATCTGCTTTGCTTCCACGTTGTTGTAGTATTGGTTCACCGCTTTAACGAGGTGAAAGCGCGCCTTGTCGTACTTCTCCAGGTGGAGCCAATATTTTCCGGCAAGGGTGTTGAGGTTCGTGTCGTCGGGATAGCGTTTCAGTCCGGCGTCTACAATCTCCTTACCCTTGTTCCACTGTTGTTTGCCAAATTCCTGTTGAGCCTTTTCGTAGTACTCGGTTGGCAACTGCATTTCGTCGTCGTCCTCTGCCGCCATTGTGACACAGGGGAGTGTGAATAGCGCCAGTGCGAGTAGCAGTATGCGGCAGTAGTAAATATGTCTGTATGCTTTCATTGTGTGCGTTGGTGTGTTAAGGATGGGAGGGCTAAGCGGTGGTTGCCGAGTTGTTGGCAGCTGTTTCTGCCGGGTTCTGAGTGGCAGTGGTAGCTTCCTTCTTAAAGCCCTTGCGCTTCATTTCTCCCCACTTAAATTCGCCCGTACTGATGTAGCTCCAGTAGCCTTTGAGAGCAAAGAACACAGTGAGCGGGTGGTAGATGAGTGCTTCGAGCGCTGCGGGGATAAAGAGGAATGCGTACCATCGGCGATGTGTGTAGGCACGCTCTACGTAGTTGTCGTAGTTGATACACATGGTGTTGACCACCATCATGAACATGTAAACCGTGATGAGCAGCAGCCAGAATGTGGTCCAGTTGATGGCGTTTGAAACAATGAGGCAGATGAGCACAATAAAACCTACGGCTTCGACTATCGGACCCAGGAATTCGAAGATAAAGAGGTAGGGCAGTGTCACCATGCCATATACCCCGTAGCGACGGTTGAAGACGATGTCCCAGTAAAGGTGGAACACCTGGAAGAGTCCGCGTCCCCAGCGTGTGCGCTGTCGGTTGAAGATGGTGAGCGAGGTGGGACCCTCTGTCCAGCATACGGTCTGTGGCACCTGTGTCACCTTATAGGGGGTGTTCGTGTGGTACATATACGCCGTCATGCGGGCAATCATGTCCATGTCTTCAGCCATTGATTGTCCGTGATATCCGCCCACGCGGATGGCGATGTCCGTGTCGAAGAGTCCGAACCCGCCCGACACGTTGGGCATACCTCCAATAGCAGCCCACCATGTCTTACCGATGAGGAAAGAGCGCATGTATTCCAGTTCCTGGAACATGGGCAGCAGTGCGCCCGGTGGACGTTTGTAGCTGAGTCGTCCGTCCTTGAGCGTACAACCGTTTGCCATACGCATGGTAGCGCTGACAGCGATGACGCGCTCCTTGTTGGAGAGCACGTCCCAGATGAGGTAGTAAAGTCCCTGAGGATTCAAGATGCAATCTACGTCCGTACATACGAAGTAGGGATATTGTGCCACGTTGACGCCGGCGTTTGAGGCGTCGGCCTTCGTACCCCCGTTTTGTTTATCGACGACTACGAGGCGCTTGTATAGTTCGTTCTTGCTCTTGAAGAGTCGCTTGTAGGGTTTGGTCTTGATGTGCTCAATGTAGTTGTAAGGCACTTCTTCGAGGTCGAAACTTTCAATCAACTTCTCGAGGGTCTTGTCCTTCGAACCATCGTTGACGATGATGATTTCGAAGGTGGGATAGTCCATGTCGAGGAGCGAGCGCACGTTGTCCACAACGGTTGTTTCTTCGTTGTATGCAGGTGCAACGATAGAGATGCCGGGCGTAGTTGGCGAGTTGAGCAAAATACGCTTGATGTATTCTGCCGAGTAGTATTTCTTTCTTTTGTATATCTGGAAGAAAGAGGTTACTGTCATGAGAAAATAGGACAGGATAAGCCCTGCACTATAGAATATCATGAAGTAATTGAAGAAGGTAAACAGCCAATTGTTCATGTTTTATTTTTCGTAGGCTCTATCGTTTGTAATAGGATTTGTGATGTGTGCGAAGCGCATTTTTTCGTCCTGCGGCGCTTGGCTTTCGAGTTCGAAGAAGGCGGCCTTGCCTTCTGCTCCGCAGTTGTAGAGTGCGTTGAGCGTTGTCATCGCTTCGTTTTCGCGGCGCGACTTTTCGTAGGCTCTTTTGTAGAAGTTTACGATGTTAGCGCCTCTTACTTCAAGGTCGTTGAGGCAGGCTATGATGCAAATGCGCAAGAAGCCTTGTGCGCTTTGGAATATGTCGTACAGGTCCTGCTCCACTCGTTTGTACCCCACTTTTCCTAAGGCGCGGATGGCAGTGCCTTTGACGATGGGGTCGCTGGTTTCGAGCATGTAGGTGTAGAGTTCGTCGTATTCTTCCTGTTTTTTGAAGAATTCTATTTCGGTGATGCTAAAGAGGCGCAGCTTGTTCGTGGGCTGGTCGAGCTTAATCCATTCGATGAAGTTGGGCATCATCAAGCCGTTGTCGTGGCGGTAGGCGAGGATGTCGTGAAGGATGGGTCCGTCGCTGTTCATGTAGGTGTAGCCGTGTTCGCCTTCAATGTATCGGAAAGGTTCTTCCTTGTTGGTGAGCATATACGTGATGCGCGCCAGTTTGCGGAGGTGCAGATTCTTGTGGTAAGCAAAGCGTGCTGATACCGAGCCGCGCAAGGGGCAGTCCAGCACCTGTGCGAGGTTGAATGCTTCGATACATTTCTTTACCCCCTTTTTTTCGATGGTGTCTTCCAACCACGTTGCAACGTTGAGCACGTTGAGAATCTGCTGATAGTTGTTGCGGTTGATGTGTTTGCGGGTGTAGTCCTGCACTTTTTCTTTCAGGATTTGTGTGAGCAGTTCCAATTCATCGTTGGTGAACTTTGTTTCCGCACTCTTGTTGCGCTTCTCCGCAATCATTTCGCGCACACGGTCGGGAGTGAGGTCTTCGGGGTCGGTGAGGATTTTGCGGAATACTTCGAGATAGGTTTTACGCGCTTTTTCGAGCTTGCGCTGTCGGCGCAAAATCAGCTGGTTGCGTATGATCAATGCTACGCAACTGATGGGGATTATCAAAAACAGCGTGGTGAGCACGAGCGAACACACTCTCACCATCGGTGGATATTCCAAAAACTCGTAGTAGAGCGAGTAGAGGAGGTACCAGTAGTATTCGATATACCCTAATTCGTAAAATCCATAATAAGTATCCATTTATGCTTCGATATTTTTGTGTAGTTGTCGATTGATAGTTCGGACTCGGCAATTTCTTAAGTAATATTACCCAACTATTTTATACGGGACAGCCACTTAAGGTGAAATCTTGTATCACCTTAAGTGGCGTCCTGCCTTATGTTTGTAGCATCGTAGATGGAATTTTGAATAGGTCGGTATGATTCAAAAATCGCTGATGCGATGCTTTGCCTGTCTATTGTTTAGGACGCCTTGTTTAAGGTTCCTTGTAGTGTGGAATTTCTTCGTCAAAGTATGCCGACGTCACTTGTCCGTAGGTCAGTGTGCAATGGTCTCCGCTCTTAGGCCATTCCGTAAATGTGGTTTGAGCGCATTCGGCTTGCTTTATCCAGTTCCATACGGTGGCGTGGTTTTCTTCAGCAGATGCGTTTACGGGGTAAATGTAACTGAAGATTTCGAATGTGATGCCGTCGTCGTAGAGGCGGCGTGCTTCCTTCAGTGCTTCTGCGCAGGTGCTGCCTTCAATCAGGATTTCGATGCCGTCGGGCAGGTGGTTCACTTGTACCTGCGTAGTGTAGAGCTTGTCGCCTACGGTGTATTCGGCTTCAAACTTTTCTGTGAGGTAAGCATATTCTGTTCCGGTGCGGATGTCGAAGTCATCGGCTACGGCTACGTATTCACCATCAACGGGGAGGAACACTCTTACGTTCACCGTGTCTCTGAGGTGGATGGAAGTCTTGATTTCGTTCCACGTGTTGTGTTCTTGCTGGTGGATGTCGAATTCCACTTCGCCCTTGCCCTTCTGTTCTACCACATTGTCGTCGTCCTCGTCTTCTGTAAATTCGTCCTTGGGAGTAACGGGGATGTCGGTGATGTCGGTCATGCCGCCTTCGCCCTCATCTTCCTTGAATTCATCGGGGATTTCGGTTACGTCCTTTGTGGTCAGGATGCCGTCCACGTGCCATCCGTCGTATTGCATTTTCACAACGTACCAAATGACGTGGTACTTAGTTGTATCTACCTGCACACCGTCGATTTCCCACTTCGTGATGTCGGGGTAGCGTTCGATTACGGCGTCGGTAGCGGTTCCGTCGCTACTGTAGATGTACTTGCGCACGTCCAGGTTCCAGTAGTACCACGATGTGATGGCAGGAGTGGCTTGTGCGAGCGATGTTTTCGAAAGGTCGGTCTGGATGTAGCCTTCGTTGAATTTGCCGTAGTAGCTTTCGCCCTTTGAGGTTTGCGGATAGTAGAGTTTGGAATTAATCATTCCGTTGTCCGTAATGGCATTGCCATCGAGGCGGATGAAGAAGTAGGCTTTTGTAGCAGTGCTGCTGCCGCTTCCCATATAAGAGTCTTCCCCCTGTTCGGGCCACTCCGCATTGTTGCTGTCTTTGTCGTTGAGGTTGGGGTGCTTTGCGTTTTCGTTGTCATCCCAGTCGGGCTTTTGCGGAATGCCTCTTGTCGAAGCATACACCTGCGTTGACTGTGCCCCATACGTGTTGTAGTTGTCGATGAGCGACGAGAGCGTAGGGTCGGCCACTTGCGGTGCGGGTTCGTCGTGCGACGTACATGCTGTGAAAACAGCCAGGGTTGTTGTGAAACCTAAAATTGACAGATAGTTTTTCATAAAGTTTGAGGTTTAGAATGTTGGTTCCAACTCTCTGTCATTGCCTGTTTCGGGGTGAACACTCCGTATATATAAATATGAGTATCCGCTTTCGGAATGCAAAAGTACTTATTAATGCTTACATTTTAGAACGTTTGTTAAAAAAACATTAAGCCAAGCACCCTTTTTTTGTTTACATCTTCAGCAATGTCAGTGTTGGGTAGTTCGTTTTAAATGGTCAGTGGTTTTTCAGTGGTTAGTAAAGATGATGAGCGGATAGTGTATAGTGATGAAGTAGGTATTAGTTTTAACGATTGTTTATGTCTGTTATGTTTTCATTTGCAAAACTATGCCCTAAATCTGAAATCAATCTGAAATATTTAGATTCGGATACATTTTTCAAAAAGTAAGCCCCTTTCCGGGCTTCATATCCTTCTTTTTTAGCGTGATGAGAATCGTATATTCCCTGAAAGGGATAAAGTCCATAGCGCAACGGCAAGCGACCTGGGGAGCGGCGCCTTGGGTGAGTGATGAGGGTAATTGCGCCCTGTAAGGGCAAAAGTCCGATATTGCAAGTATGAGTCCGATATAACGAGCAGGGTGTTTTTT
>JAZQXH010000083.1:0-55072 GCA_045632745.1 Alloprevotella sp. | reverse complement strand
GCTATTCATTCCTCGTTGCTCGGGCACCTCTTCAAGGTGCACATTCCTATTGGGTTGTGCCGGGGGTATTCGCTACGCTCAAACTTAGTGTTATCGAGCGGAGACGCCTTCAGCTTCTTTTCTGCCATCCGATTTTTTTTTATTATCAACGTGATGATACGGATTATACTGTTTTGTTTTGCAGGACATGAAAATCTGTGGAATCTGTTGAGGTTTTTATTATCAACGTAATTATCCGGATGGTGCGAGCATGCTCGCGAAAGTCTGTGAAAGATGTCTGTGTGAGAAAATAAACAAAGTAGTTTTTTTGTTGCAGGAAAACGCAATGTGGGGAGACGCCTCAATGAGACGTCTTTACGCAGGGTGCAACGCGCAAGCAAGCGATCGAGTCAGACCATCTTGTTTATTCGCTTACGCTCATCAGCTTCGCAGTCTCCTTTTTCATCGCTAGTCAACTACAAACTTGACAAAATCATTGTCAAGTTTTTTTTAACATCTCTTAATGTCGCTCAAAAAGTAAAAAAGTTTAAAACTTTAACTTCTGTTAAGAATTTCTTACAGAGTTTAACAAAATTTTTCGGAAAACAGCGCAAATTTTTCCTTCTTCAAAAGAAAAAAGTTTTTCTTCAAAGGAAAAATTTCCTACTTAAAAGGAAGAAAATCCTTCTTCAAAGGAAGTTTTCAGGAGAAAGGTCATAAAAAAAGGAGGGCAGCGGTGCCCTCCTCAATCTTTATGCAAATATACATCATTTTTCAGCGATCTCCAAATCTGCATTTCGCGCCATTTTTACAAAAGTTAACAGTTTAGCACCCTCTTTTGCTATTTTAGAACTTACAAAAATAGCAATTTTTGCACATCTAATTTTAGGGTCAAAAAATGAAATGCACGAAATAAATCAAAGCAGAAATTCAAATGTGATATATTACGTTGACTAAAGCGAAGAAACTAACTTTTCAACACTTCCATTATACCGCAACATCAACATTGTAAAGTTATACATAAAAAAAAACTGAGCCACAAAGACTCAGTTCCTTTCTGTGATTCGTTTGGGGCTCGAACCCAAGACCCCAACATTAAAAGTGTTGTGCTCTACCTGCTGAGCTAACGAATCAAACCTCTTTTGCTGTTAAGCGATGCAAAGTTAGTAATTTGATAAAAAGTAGCAAACCATTTTACTATTTTTTTTCAAAAAACTTAACATCATGACTCTTAATAATCCATATTTGCTAACATGAATATACAAAACCAACAATACGCTATATCTAACATTTAAATTAAAAAGTATTTTAAAGTAATAATGAATAATCTTATTTGGTTCGTATGGAGAATAAAACACTTAAAAAACTTTTTTTCAAAAACTTCTTTGTCATTTATAAAAACACTTTTATATTTGCAGACGTAAACATCACAAAAAACTACTACTTAAATGAAAACCATTATATATACATATTGGTGGCTACTATTCTTACTATATTAATTTATCGTAAGGAAGGTCCACAATGTGTATATAATTTTTTCAACCACACATTTAAAGGCGCTGCATCCATTCTTTACGATGTAAGCGCTTTTTTAATTTACGCACACACTAATTCTTTTTGAAAATATATTACTAAACAACACTAAACTATATTAACTATGAATAACTATTCATTTGAAGTCACCACTGATGGATATTACGGTCAGTTTGGTGGTAGCTATGTAGCAAAGTCGCTTGAAATGTGTACAAAGCAATTAGCAAATGACTATCTAAAATATATAAACGATTCAGACTTTCAGCAAGAGTATCGCGCTCTGCTTCGCGACTATGTAGGTCGCCCCACCCCACTCTATCGCTCCGAAAAATTAAGTCATTTATACGGATGCAACATTTATCTTAAACGAGAAGACTTGAACCATACGGGAGCTCACAAGATCAACAATGCTATCGGACAAGCACTACTTGCAAAACGAAGAGGAGCAAAAAAAATTGTAGCAGAAACGGGGGCTGGTCAACATGGTGTAGCCACAGCAACAGCATGTGCATTACTCAATTTAGAGTGCACCATATATATGGGAGCAGAAGACATCGTCCGCCAACATTCAAATGTACAAAAAATGAAATTGCTTGGAGCACGCATTGTTTCCGTAACTGAAGGTAATGGCACTCTTGAAAATGCAGTTGACGCTGCACTTCGCGAATGGAGCCAACATCCAGAAGATACATATTACTTGTTAGGTTCTGCTGTAGGTCCGCATCCTTTTCCTGACATGGTGATGCAATTTCAGAGCATCATCAGTGAAGAAATTCGTCAACAACTTCTTGATAAAGAAGGAAAAGAACTCCCCGACTACGTAATCGCCTGTATTGGAGGTGGTAGTAATGCCACAGGTAGTTTTAAACACTTTCTTAATGAACCAAGCGTAAAACTCGTTTTAGTGGAAGCAGCTGGTCGAGGTATCGAATCTGGTCAAACAGCAGCATCGCTTAGTTGTGGAACCGAATGTGTGCTCCATGGAGCGAACACCTTAGTGCTCACTAACGAACAAGGTCAATGTACTGGCGCATACAGCATTTCTGCTGGACTTGACTATCCCGGAGTAGGTCCATTACCTGCACACTTAGTATCAACAGGAAGAGCAGATGTTGTTGCCATCTCCGATGAAGAAGCGCTACAAACTGCCTATAAATTCAATAAACTTGAAGGTATTTTGCCTGCACTTGAATCAGCACATGCACTTGCTGCACTTCAAAAAATAAACTTCAAACCCAACGACATAGTGGTACTTACTCTATCTGGAAGAGGAGACAAAGACCTTGACACATACATCCAATATATAGATTTAGCTAAACAAAATTAAATATCGCAGTATTTATTTTCACAAAAACACATATTTTATTTAGGGACTAACGAATTATTTCTCCAAAGAATGTCCGTGTCCATTATTTTTTATTGTATTTTTGCGAAAATATATAACAACACCTAAATTAGACTCTATATGGACAGCACTCAAATTGTAGGCGAAAAAATAAAAATGCTTCGCGAAATTCGCGAAATTTCAATAGCAGAACTTGCAGAACGCACAGGACTTGCTGAAGAACAAATTGAAAGAATAGAAAACAATATTGATATTCCTTCGCTCGCCCCACTCATAAAAATTGCAAGAGCTTTGGGAGTTCGCCTCGGCACATTCCTTGACGACCAGGATGAGCACGGAGCAGTAGTGTGCAGGAAGCAAGAAACAAATGATACCATCAGTTTCTCAAACAATGCAATGGATGTACGCACACACATGCATTATCGTGCACTCTCAAAATCAAAGGCTGACCGCCATATGGAACCATTTATCATTGACATTGACAATACACAGAACCTTGAATACACTCTCTCATCTCACGAGGGTGAAGAATTCATATTCGTAATGGAAGGTACTGTTGAAGTAGCTCATGGCAAGAAAAAATATGTCATCGAAGAAGGAGACACAATTTATTATGACTGCATAGTGCCTCACCATGTACATGGATACAATGGTCAATCTGCTAAAATTCTGGCTGTAGTCTACACTCCTATTTAATAAATTAGTGCTAAGTAAATGCGATAAAACTATTATATTATGAATTTGTTCGATAGAACTTTAGGAGAGTGGGTTGAACATTGGGCAGAAACAACACCAGATAAAGAATACATCGTATATTCCGATAGAAATCTGCGTTTTACATGGAAACAGTTCAACGAACGCGTTGACAACATGGCGAAAGGGCTCCTTTCTATTGGTGTCGAAAAAGGTACGCACGTAGGTATTTGGGCGGGAAATGTACCCGATTGGCTTTCGTTTCTATACGCATGTGCTAAAATAGGAGCTGTTGCCGTTACAGTAAATACAAATTACAAACGTTCTGAGCTTGAATATGTTTGTCAGAATTCAGACATGCACACACTCTGCATTGTTAATGGTGACAAAGGAAGCGATGACTTTGTTAACATCGTTTACGACATAATTCCAGAACTAAAAACATGCCAGCGCGGATATCTTAAAAGCAAAGCCTTGCCTAAGATGAAAAACGTGGTATACATAGGCCAGGAAAAATATCGAGGCATGTATAACACGGCTGAAATTCTGCTTCTCGGAAGTAACATTGATGACAATGAATTGAACGAGGCAAAGAAAAATGTATCCTGCCATGACGTTGTAAACATGCAATATACCTCAGGGACAACAGGATTTCCAAAGGGAGTAATGCTCACTCACCATAGTATCAGCAATAATGGTTATCTGACAGGTGAGCACATGAAGTTTACGCAAGACGACAAACTTTGCGTTTGCGTACCTCTCTTTCACTGTTTCGGAGTTGTACTTGCTACAATGAATTGCCTCACACACGGTTGTACGCAAGTCATGGTCGAACGTTTTGACCCACTTGTTGTGTTGGCTTCCATCCATAAGGAACGTTGCACCGCCCTTTATGGAGTGCCCACAATGTTCATCGCTGAAATGAATCACCCAATGTTCAGCATGTTCGACATGTCAAGTCTTCGAACAGGCATTATGGCTGGTTCACTTTGCCCGATTGAATTAATGAGACAGGTAGAGGAAAAAATGTTTATGAAAGTCACAAGTGTATACGGACTTACAGAAGCATCACCAGGCATGACGCATACGCGAATCGACGATTCTTTTAAAACACGCTGCACCACAGTTGGTCGTGAATTTGAATTTACCGAAGTAAAAGTTATAGACCCCGAAACGGGAGAAGAATGCCCGATAGGAGTTCAAGGCGAAATGTGCAATCGTGGCTACAACACGATGAAAGGATATTACAAAAACGAATCTGCCACCAATGAGGTCATTGACAAAAACGGATTCCTTCATACGGGAGACTTAGGTGTTAAAGACCCTGACGGAAATTTCCGAATAACGGGAAGAATCAAAGACATGATAATCCGTGGAGGAGAAAATATTTATCCAAGAGAAATTGAAGAATTCCTCTATAAGATGGATGGAATCAAAGATGTACAAGTAGCAGGTATTCCCTCAAAGCGATATGGAGAAGAAGTTGGCGCTTTCATCATTTTGCACAACGGTGTAGAAATGACTGATTTAGATGTCAAAGACTTTTGTAATGGAAAAATTGCCAGATACAAAATACCGCGTTACATCTTTTTCATCAAAGAATTTCCGATGACGGGAAGTGGGAAAATCCAAAAATTCAAGTTAAAGGATATTGGATTAGAACTCTGCAAACAAAACGGAATTAACGTAATATAATTGTATATTTTAATTAAGATGGGTTCTTAAAATTAGTAATAATGTTAAAAAGAAACATTTCTGCTAATTTAAGAACTCATTTTTAAATAGAAAAATAAATCGAAAACGCTTATACATAGATTTTTTTAGTAATTTTGCGAAATAATTTTTCTATCAACCATTTTCAAGCATTAACGAATCTCATAAATAACATGAAATTTCGAGAACGACAAGGACTTAACTTGTATGAAATCAATAAGGAAGTGTTAGCACAGTGGGACAAGCAGGACTTGTTTCATAAGTCAATGTCGGAACGCGAAGGCGCTCCCGAATTTGTATTTTTTGAAGGTCCACCTTCAGCCAATGGTCACCCTGGTATTCACCACGTTATGGCACGTACGATTAAAGACGTATTCTGCCGTTTTAAGACCATGCAAGGTTTTCAAGTAAAGCGTAAGGCTGGTTGGGACACGCACGGATTACCCGTAGAACTTGGAGTTGAAAAGGAATTAAACATCACTAAAGAGGACATAGGAAAGAGTATCAGCATTGAAGAATACAATGCCCACTGTCGACGCAACGTAATGATGTTTACCCAGGAATGGGCTGACCTCAGCCACCTCATGGGATATTGGGTGGATATGGAAAATCCCTACATCACTTACGAAAATTCTTATATCGAAACCCTTTGGTGGTTGCTCAAGCAGTTATACAACAAAGGACTTCTATACAAAGGCTACACTATTCAGCCTTACTCGCCAGGAGCTGGTACCGGACTTTCAAGCCACGAATTGAATCAACCCGGATGTTATCGCGATGTAAAAGATACCACAATGACGGCACAATTCGAAATTACAGATGCGCCTGAAGAGTGGCAGAAACACGGCACCCCTGTTTTCCTTGCATGGACAACTACACCATGGACACTACCTTCAAATACCGCGCTCTGCGTTGGACCTAATATTGAATATGCGGTTGTTCAAACATTCAATCCTTATAATGGCGCACCTATCACAGCTGTTATGGCGAAAGCTCGCGTAGCTGCTTATCTTAAGGCTGAAGGAGCAGAGGCTGATTTTAACGAATACATAGCCGGAGACAAAATTATCCCCTACCGCATCATCGCTGAAGTCAAAGGTACAGACTTAGTAGGATATCACTACAAGCAACTCATGCCTTGGGTAAAGCCACTTGAAAAGACTGGCGACTTAGCTGCAGATTTCGTTAACGATTATGCTAAAGCTCATCCCGAAAAGTGCTTTAACGTTGGTCAGGACCAATTCGTAGAATTAAGCGAACTGGCATTCCGCGTAATCCCAGGTGACTACGTAACAACTGAAGATGGTACTGGTATTGTGCATATCGCTCCAACGTTTGGTGCTGACGACGCAAAAGTTGCTCGCGATGCACAAATCCCTTCACTCTTCATGATTAACCTTAAGGGTGAAACACGCCCCATGGTTGACCTTACGGGTAAATTCTATCTCACAGAAGATTTGGCTGAAGAGTTCAAAGCAACTTGCGTCAATAAAGCATACGAGCACCATGCCGGCGACTACGTAAAGAATGCTTTTGCACCCGAATTCAACAAGGGAGGTAAATACGACGCTGAAGCAGCTGAAAAGGCTGAAGATCTCAACATCGTGCTCTGCCTTGAAATGAAACAGGAAGGCGCTGCATACAAAATAGAAAAGCACGTCCATAACTATCCCCACTGCTGGCGTACAGACAAGCCCGTGCTCTACTACCCGCTTGATTCATGGTTCATTCGATCAAGCGCAATGAAGGAGCGCATGATGGAACTCAACAAGACCATCCTTTGGAAGCCAGAATCAACAGGTACAGGTCGATTTGGCAAATGGTTGGAAAACCTGAACGACTGGAATTTGAGTCGCTCACGTTATTGGGGAACTCCACTACCCATCTGGCGCAATGCAGAAACGCGAGAAGAAATCTGCATTGGCTCGGTTGAAGAACTTTACAACGAAATCGAAAAAGCTGTAGCTGCAGGTGTGATGAACGAAAATCCCTTGAAGAAAAATGGTTTCGTTCCTGGCAACTACGACAAGGCAAACTATGACCTTATCGATCTCCACCGTCCTTACGTTGACAACATCAAGTTGGTAAGTCAAACTGGTAATGTCCTTACACGCGAACTCGACCTCATCGATGTATGGTTCGACTCAGGAGCTATGCCATACGCGCAAATTCACTATCCTTTTGAAAACAAGGAAGCGCTCGACAATCGCAATTGCTATCCTGCAGACTTCATCGCTGAAGGTGTTGACCAAACTCGTGGTTGGTTCTACACACTCCATGCCATCTCAACCATGGTGTTTGACAGCGTTGCATTCAAAGCTGTTATTTCAAACGGTCTTGTGCTCGATAAGTTCGGTCAGAAGATGTCGAAACGTCTCGGAAATGGTATCGACCCCTTTGAATGCATTGAAGAATTTGGTTCCGACCCTGTGCGTTGGTACATGATTACAAACTCTGCACCTTGGGACAACCTCAAGTTCGATAAAGAAGGAGTGAAGGAAGTTTCACGCAGTTTCTTTGCAAAACTCTTCCAAAGCTACTCATTCTTTGCAATGTATGCCAACGTTGACAACTTCGATGCGACTGCAACACAAGTTCCCTTCAACGAACGCCCCGAAATCGACAAGTGGATTCTCTCTGAATTGCAAACACTCATCAAGAATGTACAATCGGCATACGAAGAATACGAACCTACTCGTGCAGGACGTATGATTGAAACCTTCGTATCAGACAACCTCTCCAACTGGTACGTACGCCTTAACCGCAAACGCTTCTGGGCGGGTGAAATGAATGCCGACAAACTCTCTGCATACCAAACTCTCTTCGAATGCTTGCTCACAACGAGCAAACTCATGGCACCTATTGCTCCCTACTATGCAGACCGACTCTACCGCGACCTCACAGAGCAACTCAATGAAAAGACCGAAAGCGTACACCTCGACCACTTCCCTACTGCAGACGAATCGAAAATCTGCAAGTCACTTGAAGTTCAGATGGGATTAGCTCAAAAGGTCACTTCAATGGTACTCTCGCTCCGCAAAAAGGAACGAATCATCGTGCGCCAACCCCTTCAGTGCATCTCAATCCCGATGAACGATGCTGCAATGAAGGCAAACATTGAAGCTGTGAAGCAATTGATTCTCGACGAAGTAAATGTGAAGGAATTGGTATTTGTAGAAGGCGAAATGCTTGATAAGAAAGTGAAGTGTAACTTCCGCGTAATGGGCAAGAAGTTTGGAAAACTCATGAAATCCGTAGCTGCCGCTTGCGAAACGCTTACCAAAGAACAAATTGCTCAGCTCGAACAAGGAGAACTCTCTCTCTGCGTTGAAGGTCAAGAAGTAGTGATTGAGCGCACTGACGTTGAAATTATATCTGAAGACATGCCAGGATGGACTGTTACCAATGAAGGTAATCTCACCGTAGCACTCGACCTCACCATCACTGAAAGCCTCAAACAAGAAGGCATTGCACGCGAAGTTGTGAAACGAATTCAAAATTTCCGTAAGGAAAGCGGATTCGAAATTACAGACCGCATTAGCATCACGATTGCGCCAAACCCTGAAATTCAGAATGCAGTCAGCGCATACGAAAAGTATATTTGCACACAAGTTCTTGCTGATGCTATCAACTTTGCTGAAAACAACGGAACATCATTTGACTTCGACGACTATAAAGTAAATATCGAAATCAGCAAGTTGTAGAATTTTCAGCAATGCAGAAAAGAATATATTAATAATTATGTTGTAGGAAGGTGCAACTCATATCATCAGCACCTTTCTACGCATAATTTCTCATAAATCAATACTATATTAAAACTATTTTTCTACCATGGATAAGCCTAGATACTCAGATGAAGATTTACAAGAGTTTCGCGAAATTATTGAAAAAAAGATAGCCCTTGCTAAACGCGACTATGAAGACATGATGGAAAGCATTAAGAACCCTCATGGCAATGACGTTGTTGACACAATGCCTACCTATAAGGCATTAGAAGAAGGAAGTCTTTCTCAATCGAAAGAAGAACTTAGCATGATGGCACAACGACAATTAAAGTTCATTAACGGATTAGAAGCTGCTTTAGTGCGCATTGAAAACAAAACCTATGGAGTTTGTCGCGTAACAGGAAAACTCATTCCTAAGGAAAGATTACGAGCTGTACCTCACGCAACGCTCTCCATCGAAGCAAAACAGATGCAGAACCAATAATATTATATTCTGAATACTGAATACTAAATTAGTAAGGCAACATCACTCAGCCTTATTGTAACAAAATAAAACACACGGAATTAAGACGACAGTGAGCACCCTTTTCCCTGCTATACTCAAGGAGGTGGGCCTGCATATGTAGATTCATATTTGCAAGCTAATTCCTTTTGCATATACCATGGACACAGATATGTGCTACCTTCATCTTAATTCCGTTATATATATTACTCAACTTTCGCAAGTTTCAGTTGAATCTGGCAATGAAGTTGTTAGGTAGCTCCGTTTTAAGTTTTTAAGAACTATCCAGACTGTTTATACGAATGAATAATAGCAATCCGAATTATATAAACCTTATAACCTTAAAACCTAAGAAGTTAAACACTTGCGAAAATTCTATATATTATCAAATATGAAAAGAAGTCTCATCCCATTTATTACCATACCAACCATTGTCATTCTCGACCAGATCGTAAAAATTCTTGTAAAAACAAATTTGTGCCTTTACGACAAAATCGAAATCGCACCATGGTTCTACATCTACTTTACAGAAAACAAAGGAATGGCATTTGGTATGAGCTTCATTGGCACAATGTTTTTAGCCATTTTCCGAATCATCGCTATAATAGCCTTCATTTGCATACTGTATCGAATTATTACAAACCCAAAATATTCTAAAGGTCTCATCGTTGCAATCTCTGCAATTATAGCAGGAGCTTTGGGCAACCTTATCGACAATATCCTCTACGGACAAATCTTTACCGAAAGTCTCCCTTCTCAATTTACCAATGGACAAGCCTCACAATTCGTTGAAATCGGCAACGGATATGCAGACGTTTTTTCGGGTAAAGTAGTTGACATGTTCTATTTTCCACTTTTTACATGGCCTCAATGGATGCCACTAATTGGAGGAGATGTCTTCTTTGGAGCTGTATTCAACATAGCAGACGCTGCCATATCGTTGAGTTTCATATTCCTCATTCTATGCTCCAACAAATACCTTCAGACAAAATCGTAAATTCAGTACAACCGATACCTTATATTCTTCTTCCTATACACACTATGAAACACGCTATCTTTACATTCCTAACCTTTTTGCTGTTCACGGCCTGTTCTGACACCCAGAATCCAGAAACAATATTGAGTCACAAGCAAATGGAAAACATTCTCTTTGACTACCACCTTGCGCAATCTTTAGCCAATCATAATGGCGACAGCATAGACTTCAAAACCAGACTCTACACTGAAGCGGTATTCAAAAAACACAATACGACAGAAGAACAATTCGATAACTCACTACGTTACTACCATCGACACGCCGAAGAACTACACAAAATATACAAACCACTCTCCGAAAGGTTAAATCAACTTGCCGGCATCGCTACTGAACCTCAATATACTTCTGAAGGCGACACTGCAAACATTTGGACTGGTCGTATGTTCTATATGCTCAACGCCGCATATAATTCGCACCTATCTCTCAATCTACCACCCGACACGGTTCTTCAAGAAGGCGACAAAATTGAACTTACATTCACCCCTCTATGGATTTATAAAGATATACCACGCCAGGCTACAGCAATTCTGACTGTTGAATATGAAGGAGATACCATTTCTGCAGATGTACACAATGTTACCTCTACAGGACCACAGCAACTTAATCTGCGCATACTCAACAAAAAAATGACGGGTATCAACCTCTATGTACTGCAAAATGCTCCTTGGTCAGACCTTCCACAACATCTTGTACTCACAAACTTTTCACTCATCAGATACCACGATTCTAATAACACACCTGCTGCTACATCCACACAACAACAGAAAAATAACCTCACAAACAACGCAACCTTCCATTTCGGTAACAAATGACACACAGAATAGCTGTAGCCCGACTTAAATTACAAACAGGTGAAATTCTTAAAAACCAAATAGTAGAATGGACTAACACAACTACACAACCAACCTACTACCCACTCACCCAAGAACTTCACTCAACAAAATGGTACAAAATGACTTTTTGCCTAAAAACACAAAAATTCATTTAGTCATATATAAAGAATTAATAGTTGTTTTTCAATAGTGTTAAAAAAGAAATCTATTTACAAAATAGACAAAACAGGCTATGTAACTGATGGACAAAGAAAAAAAACAATAGAAAGACAACCCTAAAAATAACAACTCTAAAAAGAGAATGAAGCATTATTTACCTATTACCTAATGTTCTCAATATAATAAAAAGGGAGTGCAGTTCTTTTCAAAAAGTACGTTGCACTCCCAATTTTTACATATAAAAAATGTTATAGAAAAAGGAAAAATAAAAAGAATAACATAAATTGGCTACTACCTATATTAATTTACTCAACTTTCGCAAGCTTCAGTTGAGTCAGGTTACGAGGTTGTTAGGTCGCTATGCTTTAAGGTTTTGAAGACTATCCAGATTGTTAATATAAAATTAGTAGACGAGTTTTTAGGTACGAGTAGACGAGATGGTTAGAGTCGTACGCTTGTTTGCGCACTGCGTAGTCTTAAAGCCTTAAAACCTCATAACCTTAAGACCTTATAACCTTATAAGTTGATCACTTGAGAAACTTGAATTAATTTATTTATCTAAATAATCTTGTTTATCTCAATTATTTTCAATCTCATATTTTATCATTGAAATCTTTATAATTAAAAAAGGATTTCATATTTATAATTCAATTTTACATCCTTTTTCCTCTTTTTTCCTACCTTTGCTAAAAATCAAAAAGTAGATATTAAATTATGAATATACCTCAACTTAAAGATATTGTGTTACGCGACACCCCCTTTGCAGAACTAATGAACCAACGCGTATACAATGTACTCCTCATCGCTACAAAATATGATGCTTTCATGCTCGAGGACGATGGACGAATAGACGAACAAATATTTAACGAATACACCGCCCTCAGTCTGCGCTATCCACCACGCTTCACCCAAGTCACTACAAAGGAAGAAGCTCTCAGTGTCATGACAGACCGCCATTTCCAGCTCATCATTGTAATGCCGAATATGGATAATCGCGACATATTTGCAGATGCAAAGGAAATCAAGAAGCAATATCCTGCTATTCCTATCGTTGTACTCACTCCCTTCTCGCGTGAAGTCACAAAACGCATGCAAAAGGAAGATCTTTCAAGTATCGACTATATATTCTCATGGCTTGGGAACTCTGAATTGCTTCTTGCTATCATCAAACTACTCGAAGATAAGTGGAATGCGCCCAACGATGTAGCATCCGTAGGTGTACAAATTATCCTCCTTGTTGAAGACTCCGTGCGTTTTTACTCCTCTGCGCTACCTCACCTCTACCGCTTCGTACTCGAACAAAGCATGGAATTTTCAAAAGAAGCACTTAATGATCACCTCAAAACACTTCGAATGCGAGGACGTCCCAAAATAATGCTAGCCCGAACATATGAAGAAGCACAAGCCATCTACCAAACATATGAAGAAAACATCCTCGGTATCGTATCCGACATGAGCTTCACGAGAGCAGGAGAAAAAGACCCTCTTGCGGGCTTTAAACTCGCCTCATACATCAAACGACGTAACCCTCACTTGCCCATAATCCTTGAAAGTAGCGAAGATGAAAACAAATGTTTCGCACAGGAACTACGTTCTTCATTCATCTCAAAGAACTCTAAATCCTACCCGCAGGATCTTCGCACAGAAATCATGCAAAACTTTGGCTTCGGTGACTTCGTTATCCTAAACCCTGAGAACGGAAAAGAGGTAATGCGCATACGAAATCTCAAAGACCTACAAAAAAAACTCTACGACATCCCTACAGCCAGTCTGCGCTACCATCTTGCACACAATCACTTCTCACGCTTCTTCTTCTCTCGCGCAATGTTCCCCCCTGCGCAGATACTAAAAAAAATCGACCTCTTTGAATATACGGACATGCAACGTGCCCGTAAGCTCATTGCTGACCTCATTGCGACCTATCGCAAGATGAAAAACGAAGGAGTAGTAGCCATCTATCAAAAGGAACGCTTCGATGAGTATGCCAACTTCGCACGCATCGGTAATGGTTCGCTTGGAGGTAAAGGGCGTGGTCTCGCATTCATGGGAACAATGATTAAACGCTACCCACGCTTTACGACAGAAAACTTCAGCGTCAATATCCCCAAGACTGTAGTCATCGCTACCGACGTCTTCGATGAATTCATGGAGCAAAATGCCCTCTATCCCATTGCCCTTTCCAATACATCGGACGAGGAAATTCTTCGTGCATTTGAAGAAGCCCAACTTCCCGACCACCTCAACGAAGACCTGCGTTACCTATACGAAGTGGTTCATGGTCCTATTGCCGTACGCTCATCCTCACTCCTCGAAGACTCACACTACCAACCTTTTGCCGGCATATATTCCACATATATGATACCTCATGCCGACACACCTGAAGAAGCTCTATCACTACTTCAGAAAGCCATCAAAGGCGTATATGCATCCGTTTTTTATAAAGACTCCAAAGCATATCTTACAGCAACACAAAACGTCATCGACCAAGAAAAAATGGCCATCGTACTGCAGGAAGTTATCGGAAGTCCACACGGAGAATATACCGACCAAGAAGGTAACAAACGAGAGGCCTACTTCTATCCTACACTATCAGGGGTGGCACGTTCCCTTAACTTTTATCCATTAGGTAATGAAAAGGCAGAAGACGGCATTGCTTCGCTAGCACTCGGCCTCGGAAAATACATCGTTGACGGTGGCATTACACTACGTCTCTCGCCACCTCATCCCAACCATATTCTGCAACTCAGCGATACAGAAATAGCACTTCGAGAAACGCAAACACGCTTCTATGCCCTTGACTTACAGCATGCAGCCGAAACCTTCCAACCCGATGATGCATTCAACCTCAAACGCCTATCAGTAAAAGAAGCAGACAAACACGGAACACTCAAACACATCGCTTCAACCTACGACCCTTACGACCAAATTATTCGTGACAGTTACTACCCTGGCGGACGCAAAATCATATCTTTCGCTTCTATCTTACAGCACGACAAATTTCCGCTCGCAACGACAATTACTTCCTTTTTACAGATTGGAGGAAAAGAAATGGGCAGACCTGTAGAAATTGAATTTGCAATGGATATCAAAGAAAACAATGATGGCACATCAAAAGCAGAATTCTTCCTGCTACAAATCCGCCCCATTGTAGACAACAAGGAAACAGTAGAAGAAGACCTCAGCCTCATCCCAAACACCGAAACTATTATCACAACTCAATGTGCATTGGGCAATGGAATCATCAACGATGTGACTGATATTGTTTACGTAAAATCAGAAGGTTTCAATGCCTCGAATAATCCTCTCACAGCTTACGACATCGAAGCAATCAATCAGCAACTCACTGCTGAAGAAAAGGGATATGTACTAATCGGCCCCGGACGTTGGGGTAGCTCAGATAGTTGGTTAGGGGTACCTGTAAAATGGCCTCACATCAGCGGCGCACGACTCATCGTTGAATGCGGACTTGAAGGTTATCGCATTGATCCAAGTCAAGGCACACACTTTTTCCAAAATCTAACATCCTTTGGTGTAGGCTACTTCACCATTAACCCTTATCGAGCCGATGGTTACTTCGACGAGGCCTATCTTAATGCACTACCGGCTGTTACAGAAACTCCAACAGTACGACACGTACGCCTCCCGCAACCCGTTATTATTAAAATGGACGGACGCCACTCGCGCGGAGTTGTCATGAAGTAAAACTATATATTATTACCCTTTTACAAAAATTACATCATAAAAGAGTAAGCATTTGATAAACTACACATATTGTTATTAGAACATGTTGTTCAACTGTAGTTCATCGAATGCTTACTTATCAAAAAGGAATTTCTTTACAAGAATTTACCCTAAACTCACTCTGTAAATAAAAAAGAGAGAACGTTTGTAACATTCTCTCTTCTGAGGTGCCTGGCGGATTCGAACCGCCGTAGACGGTTTTGCAGACCGGTGACTAAGCCACTCATCCAAGGCACCAAAACCGACTTTCTTTGCAGAAGTTTTAATTACTTCCCGAAAGCGATTGCAAAGTTAAGCATTAATTCTGAACTACCAAAACTTAATCCGTTTTTTTTATCTTAAATACAAAAATAATCTCTAATTTTGATTTTAATCAACTTTTAGAATGTTGATTTGTTATTGTTCTTTGCCAAAGTCTCTATCTAATTTTATTATCATAGCTGATAAAAAAGTAAAACTTGTCAAAGCACAAACCATGATAAAAAAGTCTTTGTAGCCCAATATTTCTTGCAAACAACCTGCAAACAATCCTGGAAGCATCATTGACAATGCCATAAAACCTGTGCAGAATGCGTAGTAAGCTGTTTTATATTTTCCTTGAGAAATGTATATCATGTAAAGCATGTAGGCTGTAAAGCCAAAACCATAGCCTAACTGCTCAACAAAAACGGACGCTGATACGAACAATAAGGAAGCGTTCTGGAAATATGCCATTATCAAATAGAGCGCATCAGGTATTGAAATTGCAAAAACCATCGGCCAAAGACTCTTTTTCAATCCGTGCTTAGATACCATCCATCCGCCGAGGATTCCGCCTATCAGCAAACCTATCACTCCTATTGTACCTTGTATGAAACCTAATTCACCTTTACTCAGTCCTAATCCCCCGTTTGCCACTTCGTCGAGAAAGAACAAAGGGCAAATCTTCACCAGCAGTGCTTCAGGCAAGCGATAAAGCAACAAGAACATAATGGACACCGCGATTGACTCCTTCTTAAAGAATTCAATAAAGACCCTGAAGTAACCTTCTATGAAATGATACCGACTCTCACCGTTAGCACCATCTTCGCTTGGACGTGGCAATACCAATTTGTGATAGAGCGTCAGTAATAGAAACAAACCTGCGACTGAGATGAAAATCCATTTCCAACTTTCATGTATGTCAAACTGCATGTTCTCTTGTAAGTATGATACACAGAAGAGCAACCCACCCTGCGTTACAATCGTAGAAATGCGATAAAAGGTAGATCGTATGCCTACGTAAAACGATTGCTGACTTTCGTTCAAGGCTAACATGTAGAAACCATCTGCTGCAACGTCGTGCGTGGCAGAACTAAAGGCCATTAGCCAAAAGATGATTAGTGTCCAGGTAACAAAATTGGGTAAATTTAAAGCAAATACCACTCCGCCCATTAATACAGCAAGAAGAGTTTGCATCACCAATATCCACCACCGCTTGGATTTGAACATATCTACAAACGGACTCCAAAATGGTTTTATCACCCATGGAAGATACAACCACGACGTAAGTAATGCCGCATTAGTATTACTTAATCCCACGTCGTGATAAAATATCAAGGCAATACTCATCACTAACACATAAGGCACACCTTCTACAAAATATAAGGATGACACCCACGAGAGAGGCGACTTTCGAATCCTTTCAAGAATCATATTATAAGCGCTATTAATTTAAAAAAATAAAACAACATTTGCAGTTAAATTTCACTGCTTATTATCACTAAAACCAAACAGGCGAACATAGCCACTCAACACTATGAGTAAAGCTATGTTTGCCTGTATTTATTAAACGCAAATATTACGCAAAACGACTCTGAATAATATACGCATTGCTATCAGCTCTTTCAGATTGAAAGACCTTCTGAAATACGAAAGATAAATTACTCACAAAAGCGAGAAGATTTATAGCTTATGGAGCTTGGCTCCTTCGTAATAATGCGCTAATATTTCGTCGAACGTATATCCTTGTTCTGCCATAACAGCAGCCCCAATCTGACAGAGCCCTACTCCATGCCCCCAGCCTGCACCTCGAAGCAGGAAGGTCTGAGGCACTCCTGTTTCAGACACTTCGCCTCGCTCTACCGTAAATGCTGAACTATAGAGGTGCGAATCAGAGAGAATGCGTCGTATTTCGAGTTCTTTACCGATTATCAAACTCTTTTTACTTCCGACAATACGAAGCTTAACGATTCTGCCGCTCTTTCCTCGTTCGATGGGTTGAAGGTCGAGAATATCTCCGAAGTCTTCATCGCTCTTTGTGTTAATCAAACGTGCAATTTCAGCTTGTGTATATTTCACCTCCCAACGATAGAAGTCGGTCGTTTCCTGGTCAAAATCATTGAGCACTTGCTTAAGGAGCCTTGCGTCCGTCGTATTGCAAAAGGCATCGGGGTTCGTGCGAATCCAGCGGTCGTAGTCGAATTGCAAACCACCAATAGCTTCTTTTGGCATCTGCATATCCACGGGGAGGTCGTGCACACTTTGCAGATAGCTCACGTTGCGGTCTTCCCAGCAAGCCGAATACTCTTCGGTCAATCCACCACAACACTTATGGAAGCGCGCATCGCACACTTGACCATTTGCTACAAGCACCATGGCACGCGTTGCTTCGACAGCCTTAGCCACCATGGGTGACGTCTCGCGCGTTATGCCTTGATAGCGCTGACAGTGGTCGGTGGCACATACATCGTAGAGTACATGATCCTCTCTATCGTACCAGCGTATGAACTCATCGCCCTTGCGCTGGAAGCAGAAGAAACCATTGGAGCGTCCCTGATTGTTTTGACGATGCTGAATCTGTGCTAACAGCCAGCTTCGGCTTATCACGGCATGCGCCTTCAGCAGTTCAAGGCTCGACGTGGCGCTCATTTCGCTACTGATTACGCTCTTTAGATAATCTTCAATAGGCAACTTGTTGACCAGCACCAATTTATCCTCCTCGACAAGTATTCTTATCTTGCCTCTGAACGTTTGCGACTCTATACGTTGCCAGTGGTAATCGGTGCCGATTTCGACCTCATCAATTGTAAACGAAGATTCGGCATCAACGGGGTTGAACTTTAATTCGGAGTACATATTCCCGTTCCAATATACTCCTCCCCCATTGCATTCTACGATTTGCTCACCTTCAACTACATTGCCCTTCGCTGAATAAGGCGAATTGAGCCTGAACTTAATACGCGTATTTGTCAAAATACCTACTTGTACTTCGGGCTCTTCGGGCATATTGAGCGACACTACATTTACTAAATTTTCATTGCAACTCGATTTGTTGCGCTTCGAATGAAGTCGTTTCACAACTTGTGCCGCCTCACTTTCTGTAAGGCAAACCTCGTTGAGAATTGCTGCTGCCACGTTGGGCGTGATTTTTTCAAAATCTACTTCGCGCGGTGTAATGATGAGTCCGCCCATATCAATGCTACCAGGACTCACAATGAGCTGACTTTCGCCCGTTTCATAATAACAGTTGGGGCGATGCTTCTTGCGAGGAAATACTACGAAGACTACGTTGTCGTCCTCAGTAGGTCCGCCGCTCTGTCGCCATCCAAGAATGTTGACATTAGGCTCAGCCGGAGCTTCGGTCACGGTCTTGATGGACGAAAGCAGCTTGCGGAGCAAGAAGTAGTCTGTTTCGAGCATGCAGCCCTTTACAACAAACGTTGGGCATGCATAGCCTTTGAGCTGGTAAATACCGGCATCCGATGCTGTATAACCCAATTCTTCGAGCTCGGCGTCTTCCATCGGCATCGAGGGATAAATCTTCTCTAACTTTGTCTCAAAGAATTTCCAATCGCGCTCAATGGGCACACTGCCTCTCAATCCTGCCTGCAAATGAGCATGGTCGGGCGCAGAAGCACCGCTCTGTGGACCATTGTAGAAGACGAAGAAATCGGGCATCTGCCATGCTAATTTACCGAAGCAGGGCAATAAGGTCTCAAGCGTTTGCAAGGTGTGGCGACGCGTAGGTATCGTCAGATGGTAGGGCAAAATGGGATAAGGATTAACTAGCACTTCGTACTTACCTTCAATGGCCAACTCACTTTGTTCATTGGGGCGATTCTTCTTGCAAAGGAAGCATGGACGCTTCTTGATTTCTTTCTTTTCTACCTTAGCTGCTGTCGAAACGATGCGCGAGGGATTGTACTGAGCGCCCAACTTAAAATCTTCAAGCTCCAACTCTCTCATCTGCACACTCTTGCGTAAATCGTCAACGCGCTGGCGAGCTTCTTCCCAACATTCCATTTGCTGTCTGAAAAAGTTGTAAACATCTTCTTGCGAAATCGTTCGATTCCACCTTTCGTTCATTTGCTGACGCGCAAGGATTTCTATCGTGCGAAGCTGGTCTTTATACTGATTGTTGGCATTTACCTTATCACTCGACAGGGCTGAGTCTGAATTACCCTCCCATCGACGACACAAATACAATTCATCGTAAATTCTGCCGATGCGAAAATGTCGCGAGAATGCCAAGCCTAAAGCATAATCCTCGCCATAGCTTGTGTTGGGCACCCCTACTTTACGCAAAAGGTGGGTCATAAACGCACGTGGTGCTCCAAGTCCGTTGATGCGCAATGCGTTGTTTCTACCATTGTCTGGCGTCCATTCTTTGTGGGCTATCAATCCGGGAGGCAATGTGTTAAGCGCAAAGTCCACCATTCGATAACTACCTATCACCATCGCCACTTTCTGCTTCTGAAAGGCTTCGACGATTTGTGCGAGCGTAGTGGTTGAAGAATAGAGGTCGTCCGAATCCAACTGCACAGCATAGCGACCACACTGAGCATGACGCACGGCGAGGTCCCAACAACCACCAATACCTAAATCCATCTGTTCGGGAATAACATGCACTACGCGTGCATCGACAGCCAGTCGTTTCAGTACATCGGTTGTGCCGTCCGTGCTGTGATTATCAACAACAATGACATTGAAATCAAAATCAGCCTCTTGCTGCAAAACGCTTTCTACGGCATCGGCAATCGTGCTCACGCGATTTCTTACAGGAATAATGACGGACGCTACTACTGGATATTCTGTGTCGTCATGAGGCAGGCTGTCGAATTCGTCGGGTGCAAGATATGCTCCAATGAGCTTCAGATGGCGCGTACAAGCACGTTCGTTTTCAAGTTGCACTTCGCGATTAGAGGGATTAACATAATCAAACTGCTTTTCACCGCTCAGTCGTAAATCGGTTTCAACCTCCGTATAGAGCGGTTCGCGCAGATGGAGCAACATCCCTACTCTCGATAGATAAAGGCGCAAGGCATAGAGCGCTGCATAGCGGTAGCGCCCCACTCCGTCAGATTCGAAAAAGGCCTTCAATGCCGAAGTCTTTATCAAGAGCAAACTGCCAAAGTCGAAATCATCGCGAACGCTACCTAATTGATAATCAATCTTGCGCGACAACTCTGTCACACCATTTTTTACTGAGTAGTGGTCGGAATAAACCATCACAGCATCCGTTGCCATAGCTGCCTGCAACATTCGCTGCAAGCATCTATAGCCGAGCGTGAGCGCCACAGGCTTGAGACATAGTGCCACGTATTCAGCCCTTGCTTTGCTGCTTACCTGACGCAAAAATTTCGTGCCGAATACGTTTGCCGTATGCAACACAGTCACCTGCTCCGAAAGATTTAGCTCTTCCTCGTCGTTCTCCGACGTTACTATATATAAATGATTCACATCTTCGTCTTCGAACAGCGATTTTGCCAACTGGCGTTGTACGGATCCTTCTGACCAAGCAAAGAAATAATCAATCTTTTTACTCATAATATCACGCGCTAATATATAAATATATTATGTTTTTTTAGTCTTATCATGCGAAGTTAACCTTAATCGAGTTTACGACAAAATGTTTTGGCAAAAATTGTTTGTTCTTCTCATCAAAATCACTAAAAATAAAAGTAAGTACACTTTAATCCACCCTCTACACCACGAACTGATAACCAATCCTCCCCCCTAAAGGAAAATCAACACATATTCACTTTTTTTATCCAAAAGGGTTAAATTATTGCCAAATGAATCTAACAATTTGTAATTCAATTACTACTAAATCTGCGACAAACTACAAAATAAGGACATTTTAGAATGGTCTATCATTATTTTTTTCTAATTTTGCCGCGAATTTAATAAAAGACTAATGACTAAAACTAAACTCGTGCCCAGCGTGATATTCGAAACGAGCTGGGAAGTTTGTAATAAGGTAGGTGGCATTTACACCGTGCTTTCTTCGCGTGCCAAGACGTTGCAGGAGAGCCATGCAGATAAGGTTTTCTTTATTGGTCCCGACATTTGGCAGGACAAGGAAAACGCTATGTTTAAGGAAAATAAGCGATTGCTCACTAAGTGGAAAAAGGCAGCATCCGAAGCAGGCATCAATGTGCGCATCGGTCGTTGGAACGTGCCCGGACAGCCCATTGCGCTGCTCGTTGACTTTCAGCCTTTCTTCGACGTGAAGAACGATATTTACGCTGATGCTTGGAATGACTTCCAGGTCGATTCGCTCCACGCTTATGGCGACTACGACGAGGCTTCAATGTTCTCCTACGCTGCTGGTAAGCTGGTCGAAGTGCTCATTAAGGCCGACTTGCTCAAGGGCGAAAGCATCGTTTACCAGGCTCACGAATGGATGTCGGGTCTCGGCATGCTCTTTTTGAAGAAGGCTTGCCCCGAAGTGGCTACCATCTTCACGACGCACGCTACGAGCATCGGCCGCTCTATTGCCGGTAACAACAAGTTGCTCTACAAATACTTTGGCGGATACAATGGCGACCAGATGGCAGCAGAGCTCTCAATGGAGGCTAAGCACAGCATCGAAAAGCAGAGTGCACATGGCGCCGACTGCTTCACTACGGTGAGCACATTCACCGACCGCGAGTGCAAGCAGCTGCTCGACAAGCCTGCCGACGTAGTGCTCCCCAACGGCTTTGAAAACGACTTTGTGCCCCAGGGTGCAGCGTTCACCAAGAAGCGCAAGGAAGCGCGCAAGTGCATCCTCGACGTGGCGAGCAACCTCATTGGCGAACAGCTCGCCGACGATACGCTCATCGTGAGCACCTCGGGACGCAACGACTTCCGTTGCAAGGGTTTCGACGTATATCTCGAAGCGCTCGCTCAGCTCAATGCGCGCATGAAGGACGCAGCCGATAGCGACGAAAACGTAGAGTCAAACAAGGTGTTGGCGCTCATCGAAGTGCCCTGCTGGACAAAGGAGCCTCGCAAGGACCTTGCTGACCGACTCGCTGCTAAGGCCAAGACCGTTGGCGACAGCCTGCCCACACCCATGATTACGCACGACCTATATAATATAAATGAGGACCGCATACTTTGCCTTATCAAGAATCTCGGCCTTTGGAACACGAAGAACGACCCCGTCAAGGTGATTCTCGTGCCCTGCTACCTTGAGGGCAACGATGGTATCTTCAACATGCCCTACTACGACCTCCTCACAGCCAACGACCTCTGCCTCTACCCCTCGTACTACGAGCCCTGGGGCTATACTCCGCTCGAAAGCTGTGCGTTCAAGGCACCCTGTATCACAACCGACCTCTCGGGCTTCGGCCAGTGGGTGAACGACGTGCTCGGCTATCAGGGCGAACTCTCAGACGGCGTAAAGGTCATCCACCGCGACGACGACAACTATTTCGAAGTAGCACGCGAAATCTGCGAAGCCATCGAAGCCATGACGCAGATGCCCAAAGCTGCACGCACCAACATCTGCAAAAAGGCAGCAGCCCTCGCCGACAAGGCGCAGTGGAAGAACTTCATCAAGCACTACTTCGAGGCTTACGACTTCGCACTGAGAAACAAGTAAGAGATGATTTTTCTAGTCTAGAATATCTAGAAAATCTAGAGTCTCTAGAATATCTAGAAAATCTAGAAAATCTAGAAAAAAATCCCCCCCCCCAATCATTGAAACAATTTTTATTGATCAATAAAAAATACAACATGAAAGTAAAACTTAGCAATTCAAATCAGCCTTCATGGAAGATGGTGAGCGTTAAGAGCCACCTCCCTAAGGAACTGAACGTTCTTGATGAACTTGCCCACAACCTTTGGTGGTCATGGAATCAAGAAGCTGTTGAACTCTTCGACAGCATCGACCACAAGCTTTGGCACAAGTGTGGTAAGAACCCCGTTGAACTTCTCGCTCGCGTATCTTACGAACGCCTCGAAGAACTCGCTGCCGACAAGGTAATGCTCGCAGCTATCGAGAAGGTTTACAAGAACTTCCGTGCATACATGGACGTTAAGCCCAACGCAAAGCGTGCAAGCGTGGCTTACTTCTGCATGGAATACGGTCTCAACTCTGTACTCAAGATTTACTCTGGTGGTCTCGGTGTACTCGCAGGCGACTACATCAAGGAAGCATCTGACTCTAACGTTGACATGTGTGCAGTTGGTTTCCTCTATCGTCACGGCTACTTCACTCAGACACTCTCAATGGAAGGTCAGCAGATCGCTAACTACGACGCTCAGAACTTTGACCGTCTCCCCATTGAAAAGGAACTCGATAAGGATGGCAACCAGGTTGTTGTTGCTGTTCCCTACCCCGGCTACACAGTTTACGCCAGCGTATGGCGCGTAAATGTTGGTCGTGTGAAGCTCTACCTCCTCGACACTGACAACGGTCTCAACTCACAGTTCGACGCAGGCATCACTTCAGCGCTCTACGGTGGCGACTGGGAAAACCGTATCAAGCAGGAATACCTCCTCGGTGTGGGTGGTATGTTGATGCTCCAGAAGCTCGGCATCACTAAGGACGTTTACCACTGCAACGAAGGCCACGCAGCACTCTGCAACGCACAGCGCCTCGTTGACTACGTAGCAACAGGTCTCTCTTTCGGTGAAGCGCTCGAACTCGTTAAGGCTTCTTCGCTCTACACCGTTCACACTCCCGTACCCGCTGGTCACGACTACTTCGAAGAAGGCCTCTTCCGCAAGTACATGGATTCATTCTCTGGCAAGCTCGGCATCTCTTGGGACGACTTCATGGGCCTCGGCCGTATGAACCCCGAAGACAAGAACGAAAAGTTCTCAATGTCAGTATTCTGCTGTAAGACATGTCAGGAAATCAACGGTGTGAGCTGGCTCCACGGCAAGGTTTCACAGATGATGTTCAAGGGCACATGGCCCGGCTACATGCCCGACGAACCCCGTCGTGAATACGAAATCCGCGACCACGAAGGCTACTTCCAGGCATACAACCTCCAGCAGAACGAAAGCCACGTGAGCTACGTTACCAACGGTGTTCACTTCCCCACATGGGCAGCTAACGAATGGAAGGAGCTCTACTGCAAGCACTTCGATAAGAACTTCATGAACGACCAGAGCAACATGAAGATCTGGGAAAAGATTTACGAAGTTTCAGATAAGGAAGTTTGGGAAACACGTTGCGCCCTCAAGATGAAGCTCATCAACTACATCCGCAACCGCTTCCGCGACACATGGCTCAAGAATCAGGGCGACCCCAGCCGCGTGGTTTCGCTCCTCGACAAGATCAACCCCAACGCGCTCCTCATCGGTTTCGCACGTCGCTTCGCTACTTACAAGCGCGCACACCTCCTCTTCTCTGACCTCGACCGCCTTGCTAAGATCGTCAACAACCCCGACTACCCCGTACAGTTCCTCTTCGCAGGTAAGGCTCACCCCGCCGACGGTGCAGGCCAGGGTCTCATCAAGCGAATCTACGAAATCTCTCAGCGTCCTGAGTTCATTGGTAAGATTATCTTCCTCGATAACTACGACATGGAACTCGCTCGCCGCCTCGTTTCAGGTGTAGATATCTGGATGAACACGCCCACACGTCCCCTCGAAGCATCTGGTACATCAGGCGAAAAGGCACTCATGAACGGTGTCGTTAACCTCTCAGTGCTCGATGGCTGGTGGTACGAAGGCTACCGTCCCGGTGCAGGCTGGGCGCTCACAGACAAGCGCACTTACCAGAACCAGGAACACCAAGACCGCCTCGACGCTGCTACTATCTACTCACTCCTCGAACAGGAAATCATTCCTCTCTACTACGCTCGCGGTGCTAAGGGCTACAGCGAAGGTTGGGTGAAGACAGTGAAGAACTCAATCGCTCAAATCGCTCCTCAGTACACCATGAAGCGCCAGCTCGACGACTACTACGACCGCTTCTACAACAAGGAAGCAGCTCGCTTCAAGCTCCTCGCTGCCGACAACAACAAGCTCGCGAAGGAAATCGCAGCATGGAAGGAATGCGTAGCCGAACGTTGGGACAGCATCAGCGTAGTCGCATCTGAAGGCATGGAAAACCTCAGCAACGTTATCTCTGGTCAGGACTTCACCATCAAGCACGTCATCGACGAACAGGGTCTCGACAACGCCGTTGGCGTAGAACTCGTAGTCATCGAAAACGTTGAAGGCAACGACGTTATCCAGACTACTATCCCCATGACGATGACAAAGCGCGAAGGCAACCTCCACACAGTCGAGCTCACAACGAGCCTCGACGTTGCAGGCTCCTTCAAGGTAGCATTCCGTATGTTCCCCGCTAACGAACACCTCCCCTACCGTCAGGACTTCGCTTACGTAAAGTGGTTCGCATAAGCCCCCACACAGCGCCCCGGCGCAAGTAAGCAACGACAATAACCAAAGCAGGAAGCACGCACGCCCACACAAGGCAGCGCCTTCCTGCTTTCTTTTTTTTTTTTTACAAACAACTCCCTCCCCCCTCCTCGCCGAAATTCACTCCCCCACTCACTTGCTGATTCACAAAATTTTAGTAATTTTGCCAACAGCGAAGCAGCCTGCCCCAGCATGCAGTGCCAACGCCGTTGGCCCGATGAGCAAAACAAGCCGACCTCCCGTCAGCACACACCTTGCTCTCCTCGCATTTTTAAAAAAAAACATACCCCCATTTGCCCCCCCCCTTTTACACACATTTTTCATTAACAAAACCTATGAAACTCGCACCCGGATTCCGCCTCTACGACGTATGCGGCGAAAAAGTAATCATCGCCGAAGGCATCGAAAACATCAACTTCTCGTATATGGTCAACCTCAACGAAACGGCTGCCCACCTCTGGGCATACGCCGAAGCCCACACCCCCTTCACCATCGACCAGCTCGCTGACCACCTCACCAACACTTACGACGTCGATGCACACACAGCCCACACAGACGTCAATAGCATGATTGAAGAATGGAAAAAATTAGGACTTATTCAAGAGTAAAAAACAATAGAATATAAAACAATATAACAATATGAAAAATGTACTAAAATTACTATTTTTGATTAAGATATTAATCTTTTCATCCACTAACGCTATTTATGCCCAATCATGGATAAAAGCGACAAGCTTAAACGATGGAGACACAATTATTTTTGTATGTGAGAGTGCAAAAGTTGAACTTAGCGGATTTAATGATACAAATGGAAAAGCAACATCCTACACAGATAGTCCAAAAGGGTTGTACAAGTTCAAGGTCATTAAAAATGATAGTAAAGTTAATTTCCAATCATGTGATAATCAAAAATATTTAATCGGAACAAACAATAATAATTCTAATTTGGGACTAAATTCTTCGAAGAATTATTGGAATGTAGAGTTTGAAAATAACACAACTATTTTGCGATATTATTATAGTACAAACATCTATAGATACCTACGATGCTATACAGATGCGACCATACAAGCATTTAGAATGTATACTTCAAAATCAAATGAAAGCGAAGTTTCTATTTACGTTGCAAAATATGGAAAACAAAGCAGAAAACTTTACTTTGAATCTTTAGAATACACAACAGATCTCAACGAAACTTTTGTAAGCCCGACCCTCAAAGGTGAAACGCAAGGTGTAACCTATTCAAGCAGCAACGAATCTGTAGCGACAGTAGACCCTACAACAGGACACGTCACTATAAAATCAATTGGAACCACCATCATTACTGCATACGCACCTGCTACAGATTCATACTACGAAGGTGAGGCATCATACAAACTTAGCGTAACTGATAATGCAGAGGTTAATACATTCACTATCAATTTTACCAACAAGGAAAAGTTACAGAATTGGGGAATAATACAACCTCAGAATGGTTATAACTCATCGGCACTCTCTACGCTCTATGACAACGAAGTTAAACTTACCTTTACACATGGAACTTCCACGCAAACATCTATATACAATAGTAACAACAATTACAGTCTGCGACTATACAAAGGTGGAGGAAGTGTCACTTTTAGTGTACCTGATGCCTACGAAATTACAGAAATAATCATAAATGGTGATGGACTTAAGAATGGAAATTTTCCGAAAAGCACATCGTACTATGATGATAAAGCATCATGGAAAGGCAATGAACAATCAATAACCTATGATACCAACGACGGAGGTACTTGCATCATAAATACAATTCAAATAACATACAAGCCATGTACTACACGACCAATAAGCAAAAAAGTTAAAATCGGTACAAACGGACTTGCAACATTCTCATCTGCTCACTCTTGGATTGTTCCTGAAGAATTGGTCGCAACAACAGCAACTGCAAACGGAGAAATTCTTCATCTCAAAAAATCATATTGGCCTAGAGACATAATACCTCCTTATACGGGTGTTATACTCTTAGGAGAAGCGGGCGAATATACCTTAGAAGCGCCAACCAACGACGAAACAGGTAATGAAGAAATCAACAACGACCTCCGAGCTGCCGTTACCAATCTCAAAATTAATGCTGACGAAAATTGTAAACTCTATATATTAGCCAACGACCCAACTCATGGCATAGGTTTCTATTTTCAAGGAACAAACAACGATGGGACATACGTACAGCATATTGCAGAAAAAGCATACCTTCAACTCCCAAATTCTTCAAACATCAGTTGTCTACGTTTACAATTAACTCCTACAACTTCTATTGTAACAAATCTACATCATACGCAACAAAAACAAATTTATAATCTTGAAGGAAAACTAATTAAACTTGTAGATTTAAGAAATGGATTATATATTGTTAACGGTAAAATTCAATACATTACAAAATGAAAAAACTCAAATACATACCACCTCAATTAACTTGCATAAATTTCATTCTATCCACCCTCATAGCGACTTCTTCTATCTATGTTAATCAATTGGGGACGGATGCTGAAGTGCTCACGGAGAAGCGTGGACATTGGAACAGTAGTAACTGGGATGAGACTTATGAGTAATTCGTCTGCCCTATAAAATAAACACATGCTCATCGCTATATGTATTATCTCTCATTCGCCGTCTGGAAACGCTGTGTTTTCGGACGGCGATTTGTGAATATACCCGTTGGACTTTGCTCACTCCGCGATTTTAATGTAATTTTGCAATTTCTTAGCGCTTACGCCTAAAAAAAGACGGGAAATTAATAATACGGAAAAAAATAATGGATAAGAAGTCATTACTACTTTCGCTCGTGTGCCTGGCGGCTACGACTGCCGAGGCGAAGGACACACTCTGCGTCAACAGCGTGGCGGCTACGGCGGGGATTACGCTCAGCGTCGGTGCGCCCTATGCTACGGACTCCCTGGACAACAGGGGCAATAAATATGCTGCCACGGCGCTCGCTGACCATGCTACGGCGGCCTTTGCCAAGCAGCCAACGACGCTCGTGCTCGAGAGCGGCGCTGCGCTCGCTGCCATCGACAGCCTGCCTACGCTGCGTGTGCTCAAATTCAGCGTGCGCACCGACCGCTATACTAAAGCGGCGCTCAGCATCAAGAAGCTGAAGAACTACCGCCTCTTCGTCAACGGAAAGGCGGGCGCTACGGCGCTCACCATGACGCCGGGGCAGTACGACATCAGCCTTGTGTGCCTCCACGAGAAGGACTCGAACGACAGCGTCAGCATCGAGGTGGTGGGCGACAATCTGAGCGGAGTGGAGGTGAACCCTGCTTCGAAGCGCCCCTACCTCATGGCGGAAATGATGCAGGGCAAGCGTACGTATGGCGCACGCATTTCGCCAACGGGGAAATACATGATTGCATACTACCAACACACGGCGGAAGACGGCAAAAGCTACTATCGCACCGTAGTGAGCGAAACGGAAAGTCAGCGCACACTCGCCACATACGATGCATACATGGATTACAAGTGGCTGGAAGCAAAAGACGCACTCTACTTCACTCGCAATAGCATCAATGGGAAAGAACTCGTCATGATAGACCCTGCAACGATGCAGCAGACTATCTTGGCCGATGCGCTCCCGGAAGGAGGTTTTACACTCTCGCCCACACTTGACTACCTGATTATCACAAAATCGCAGGAGGGCAAGAAGCCGGGCGGCTCGCTCAAGCAGCTCCAGCACCCGGACGACCGCATGCCGGGACACCGCACGCGCACTACGCTCTGGCGCTACGACCTGAAGGAGCGCAGGATGCAGCAACTCACGTTTGGCAACACCAGCCTGAGCCTTGCCGACATCTCGGCCGACGGCAAGCAGCTGCTCCTCATGACCTACACGATGGACCCTGCACGCACGCCCTTCGAGCGCCACACCGTCTGCCTGATGGACGCACTGACGGCGAAGGTGGACACGCTCATCGCCGACACGGCATGGCTGGCGAGTGCCAAGTTCTCGCCCGACGCTAAGCAGGTGCTCATCAATGCATCGACCAAGGCGTTTGATAATATCGGTCTGGAGGTGAAGCCCGGACAGCACCCCAACGCTTTCGACCATCGCCTCTACCTCTACGACATCGCCACACGCCAGGCTAAGGCGCTGCTCCCAGGATTTAAGCCCTCGGTGGACACCTACGCATGGCACCCCGTAAATGGACTTATCTACATGACGGCTGCCGATGGTTGCAACCGCACAGTGTGGCAGCTCAACCCTGCGACGCTCGAGGTGCAGCAGCTGGAGATGCCTGTGTCGTACGTAACGACGTTTAGCTTCGCTACGCAGCAGAAGGTGCCTACCGCCATCGTCTTGGGTCAGGATGGCGGGGAGCGTGCGCGCGAAATGTTCCGCGTAGTGCTCAATCCAAAAAAGCCTAAATCACAGCGCATTGGCGACATCAACTTCGACGAACTCTATAAGGACGTAGCCATCGGCACCTGCCACGACTGGGCATTCCGAAGCTCGCGCGGCGACAGCATTCAGGGCTTCTACTACCTCCCTGCTGACTTCGATGCTGCGAAGAAGTATCCGCTCATCGTGTATTACTACGGCGGCTGCACACCGTCGAACAAATTGCTCGAAATCAACTATCCCTACCAGGTGTTTGCCTCGCTCGGATATGTAGTCTACGTGGTGCAACCCAGCGGTGCGCTCGGCTTCGGGCAGGAGTTTGCGGCTCGCCACACTGGCACTTGGGGCGACATGTCGAGCGACGATATCATCGAGGGAACAAAGCAGTTCTGCAAGGAGCACGCATTCATCAACACGGAGAAAGTAGGATGTATCGGTGCGTCGTATGGCGGCTTCATGACGCAATATTTGCAAACGAAGACCGACCTCTTCGCAGCTGCCATCTCGCATGCCGGCATCTCAAACATCGCCTCTTACTGGGGCGGCGGCTATTGGGGCTACACCTATGGCGAAGTGGCGCAATACGGCAGCTATCCCTGGAACAATCCCGACCTCTATACGAAGCATTCGCCACTCTTCAATGCGGATAAAATCAATACGCCGCTGCTGCTCATCCATGGAACGGTCGACACCAACGTGCCCCCCTTCGAAAGTCAGCAACTCTACACCGCACTGCGCATCCTGGGCAAGGAAGTGGAATACATCCAGGTGGACGGCGAAAACCACGTCATCAGCAACTGGCAGAAGCGCCATGAATGGCAAAACGCCATCTTTGCATGGTTCGCAAAATACCTGAAGGGGCAACCCGAATGGTGGGATGCCATCGACAAGTAATTCAAGTTTCGCAAGTGCTCAACTTGCAAGGTTATAAGGTTTTAAGGTTATGAGGTTTTAAGGTTGCCGTGCGGAATGCATCCCAGCGTGCAAACAAGCGTTCGACGCTAACCATCTTGTATACTTTTTAAGGTTATAAGGTTTTGAGGTCGCTTCGCTTTAAGGTTTTAAGGTGACCTATCCGGATGGTCTCTCATTTTTTCGCTTACGCTCATCAGCTACGCAGTCTCATTTTTCCGCATGGCTATTTATTCGCTTACGCTCATCAGCTTCGCAGTCTCCTTTCTCCTTTCTCCTTTCTCCTTTCCCATCTAAACCTCTGAACCTCACAACCTCACAACCTCACAACCTCAGAACCTCAGAACCTCTGAACTTCTAAACCTCAGAACCTCTAAACCTCTTAACTTCTGAACCTCAGAACCTCACAACCTCACAACCTCAATAAACATGTTTATAGCCAACCAACTAAAGACGACGAATCGTGCAGAGTTGCTGCTCTATCTGTGGCAGGTGGAGGACATCCTGCGCGCCTACGATTGCGACATCGATAAGCTCAAGCAGGGCTACCTCACACGCTTCAGCCTCGAAGCCGAGCAGCAGGCGCAACTTGAGCAATGGTATGCCGACCTCTGCACGATGATGCTCGAAGAGGGAGTGAGACAACAGGGGCACTTGCAGATTTGCAAAAACGTGCTCATCGGCATGGAGGATCTGCACGCGCAACTGCTGAACTCAGCAAAGTTTCCTTATTACAAGGAGATGTATTACCGCGTGTTACCCTTCATCGTAGAGCTACGCAAAAAGGGCGCTGACACCACCGAATCCGAGCTACACGTGTGCTTCAACGCCCTCTATGGCTACATGATGCTGCGCCTTAAGAATCAGCCCATATCAGACGATACGCAAGCCGCCATCAAGCACATTTCCACCCTGCTGGGCCAACTCTCGGACTACTACCTCAAGGACAAGCAGGAGCCGCTCGAATTCGATTAAGCTCAACAACAACTACAATAGCAGGCAATCATTCGCCCCCCTCTCTCCAAGTAAAAATCAACCCATCAAAAAATGAATATACTCATCACTGGCTGCAAAGGGCAGCTCGGAAGCGAAATTCAGCGCTTAGCCGAAGATATCGACCCCGAAGAATTTCAGTTCATCTTCACCGATAAGGACGAACTCGACATCACCGACCGCAACGCCGTTTACGATTTTGTTGAACGCAACAACATTGGCACAATCGTAAATTGTGCGGCCTACACAGCGGTAGACAAAGCTGAAGCAGACGCTGAACTCTGCGAACTACTCAACCACGCAGCACCAACCTATTTGGCGGAAGCCATCGACAGCATGGGCGGAAGCATGATACAAATCTCAACCGACTACGTATTCGACGGCACCAACCATCGCCCCTACACCGAAGACGACCTCACCAATCCGCAAGGCGTGTATGGTCGCACAAAGCTCGCTGGCGAAGAGGGCGTCATCCGCTCGTGCGTAGGCGCAATGGTCATCCGCACAGCGTGGCTCTACTCATCGTTTGGCAACAACTTCGTGAAGACCATGCTCCGACTCGGAAAGGAACGCGAAGCGCTCGGCGTAGTGGCCGACCAAACCGGAACTCCCACCTACGCACGCGACCTCGCAATGGCTATCATTGAAATCCTGCGCCAAGGCATCATCCCCGGCGTTTACCACTACTCCAACGAAGGCACCACCTCGTGGTACGACTTTACGAAAGCCATCCACCGCATTGCCGGCATCAATACATGCAGCGTAAAGCCCATCCACACTGAGGACTACCCCACTCCAGCCAAGCGCCCGCACTACTCCGTGCTCGACAAGACGAAAATCAAGAGCACATTCAACATCAGCATACCCTGGTGGGAAGACAGCCTCAAGGAATGCCTCAAGGAACTCAATTAGTCAGCACCACCATTTACAAACAAACATATTTAGAACACCCAAACATCCCCTATGAATCCCGAAATAAGCAGACGACGCACCTTTGCCATCATTGCTCACCCTGACGCAGGTAAGACTTCGCTTACTGAAAAACTCCTACTCTTTGGTGGACAAATCCAAGTGGCAGGTGCCGTTAAAAGCAACAAGATTAAGAAAACGGCTACATCTGACTGGATGGAAATCGAAAAGCAACGCGGTATCTCGGTCACAACCTCGGTGATGGAGTTTGACTATCGCGACTACAAGATTAATATTCTTGACACACCCGGTCACCAGGACTTTGCCGAAGACACCTATCGCACGCTTACGGCAGTAGATAGCGTTATCATCGTAGTAGATGGCGCAAAGGGGGTAGAAACGCAGACACGCAAGTTGATGGAAGTGTGCCGCATGCGCAACACTCCCGTTATCATCTTCGTCAACAAGATGGACCGCGAAGCTAAGGACCCATTCGACCTCATGGATGAACTCGAAGAAGAACTCTGCATCAAGGTGCGCCCCCTCACATGGCCCATCGAAAGCGGTATTCGCTTCAAGGGCGTATATAATATTTATGAAAAGAGCCTGAACCTCTTCCAAGCATCTAAACAAGTCGTGGCAGAGAAGGTTGAAGTCGACATCAACACTGAAGCACTCGACCAACACATTGGAGCGCCCTTGGCAGAAAAACTCCGCTCGGAATTGGAACTCATTGACGGCGTTTATCCTGAATTTGAAGTTGCTGACTATCTGCAGGGAAGTCTTGCCCCCGTATTCTTCGGTTCGGCACTCAACAATTTCGGTGTCGAAGAATTGCTCAACACTTTTGTTGAAATTGCGCCATCACCACGCCCCGTAAAGGCTGAAGAACGCGAAGTGCAACCCGATGAACAGAAATTCACTGGTTTTATCTTCAAAATCACAGCCAACATCGACCCCAACCACCGCTCTTGCGTAGCCTTCTGCAAAGTTTGTTCGGGCAAATTCGTACGCAACGCCCCCTATCTGCACGTGCGCCACGGCAAAACATTGCGCTTCTCCTCGCCCACACAATTCATGGCACAGCGCAAAACCACGGTAGACGAAGCATGGGCAGGAGACATCATCGGTCTGCCCGATAACGGAACATTCAAGATTGGCGACACACTCACCGAAGGCGAAAACCTCCATTATCGTGGACTGCCCTCATTCTCGCCCGAGATGTTTAAATACATCGAAAATGCCGACCCCATGAAGACAAAGCAACTCCAAAAGGGCATCGAGCAGCTCATGGACGAAGGTGTGGCGCAGCTCTTTGTCAACCAATTCAACGGACGAAAGATTATCGGCACAGTGGGACAGTTGCAATTCGAAGTCATTCAGTATCGCCTTGAAAACGAATACAATGCTAAATGTCGCTGGGAACCCATTTCGCTCTACAAGGCATGCTGGATAGAAAGCGACGATGCCACAGAGCTGGAAAATTTCAAAAAACGCAAATATCAGTACATGGCAAAAGACCGAGAAGGTCGCGACGTATTCCTCGCTGACTCGGGCTATGTACTCCAAATGGCACAAAACGACTTTAAGAACATCCGCTTCCACTTCACCAGCGAATTCTAATAAAAGCAAATTTTAATATGAGAGTTAACGAGTAGCAAGCCGTTAACTCTCATTTATATATAAGCTTAAAGACCATGCAACAGCAAATTAGCATACGCCAAGCTACAATTAACGACGCACCATTCATCGCACAAACAGTAGCAATGGCGATTGGCGACGAAAAAATCTTGAGAGATTATGCCGGCGAAAATTACATTCAAGTGTTCAACACAATTGCAACATCTGAAACAACTCAATACAGCTATCTGAACACACTGATAGCAGAAACAGAAAAAGGCAATATCCTTGGAGCAGTAATCGGCTACGACGGTAAAAGATTAAGCCAGTTAAAACAAGCAACTCTCGACATCGTAAAGCAACTGACCGCCCTACAACCACAAATCAGCGACGAAGCCGACAAAGATGAATTCTACATTGACTCCCTCGCCGTACACCCCGACTACCGCAACAAGAAAATCGGAACAAAACTCTTAAAAGCAATCTGCAAAAAAGCAACAGAAGAAAAACATCAAAAAATAGGATTGCTGGTAGATACAAGTAACACCAAAGCAGAAAAACTTTATACATCAGTAGGATTCAGGCAAGTTGGATACAAATGCTTCTTCAACCACACAATGAAGCACCTGCAAATCTCCAAAAGCGATGAAGCCAACTAAAAAAAGTTTTCCTTTCATTCAACACAACAAATCTGAATTAATTCAAAACCACAACACAAAAAAAGTTCGCTCAATCCCTCAATAAAAAGGTTGAACGAACTTATATTAAATCGATAATAATATATGCTCAGAAAATAGAGCAAGTAATAATCTTCAGCACTGCTTTACTTCAAAGTACCAGCGTTAGCGCTCTGAATCATTTCCTTGCTGGGAAGGATGTAAACCTCAACACGGCGATTTTCTGCCTTACCGGCAGCAGTAGCATTGCTCGCAACAGGATTAGCTTCACCCTTACCTACTACGTACTTCACTTGTGAAGACTTAGCTCCGGCACCAATAATGTATGTACTTACACTCTGTGCACGCTGTTCCGACAAAATTTGATTCTTGACAGCACTTTCCTCTGCAGTGCATCCACGCCATGGATCATTGTCAGTATAACCCACAATAGCAAGATCCATATCAGGAGTCAACACATTAGAAGCAAACTGCGAAAGTGAATTCTTTGCAGTAGATGTAAGCGCAGACTTACCCGTTGTAAAGAGAATTCCAGAATCAAACGTAACCTTTACGTATGTCAAACCTTCTGCATCCTTCAATGCTTGTGCTTCAGCACCCTCAATAGCTTCGGCTGCCTTCTTGGCCTTGTCCATCTTATTACCAATCAAAACACCAGCACCGGCACCAACAGCAGCACCAATACCTGCACCAATAGCAGCACCTTTGCCATTGCCAATCAAAGCGCCGATAAGCGCACCAGCAGCAGCACCACCGCCACCACCAATCAAACCACCTTTAGCTGTATTCGACATGCCGCAACTTGAGAGCATCAGCGCTCCACACAAAGCAACAACCGCTAATTTTGTTTTCTTCATAACTTGTAATTTTTTTAATTATACCTAAGATTAATCATAAGCAAAGTTACAAATTCTGATAACAAACAAAGCATTTTTTCAAGAAAAATCTACGAATTACCGTTCTACGTCTATAATATATGCCTTAATTTATGTAAATTTGCAGAGATATACCTGAGTGTTAACATATCATAACACTTTCAACCGAAAATAAAACAAAAAAACAAATATGGCAAAAGAACTCTCATTCCTTACCAAGCGTAGCGAAGACTACTCTAAATGGTACAACGAACTTGTAGTAAAAGCTGACCTCGCAGAGCAGGCAGACGTGCGTGGATGCATGGTTATCAAACCCTATGGGTATGCTATTTGGGAAAACATCCAGCGTGCACTCGACGACCGCTTTAAGGCAACAGGCGTACAAAACGTATATTTCCCAATGCTCATCCCTAAGTCTTACCTTTCAAAGGAAGCTGAACACGTGGAAGGCTTTGCAAAAGAATGTGCCGTAGTAACACATTATCGCCTCAAGGCAAACCCCGATGGAGACGGAGTCGTAGTTGACCCTTCAGCAAAATTGGAAGAAGAACTTATCATCCGACCCACTTCTGAAACAACTATTTGGAATACATTCCGCAACTGGATTCACTCTTGGCGCGATCTTCCCTTATGCTGCAATCAGTGGTGTAACGTTATGCGTTGGGAAATGCGTACACGCCTTTTCCTCCGCACAAGCGAATTCCTTTGGCAAGAAGGACACACAGCTCACGCAACCAAGGAAGAAGCTGAAACACGAGCAAAACAAATGCTCGACGTCTATGCTGACTTCGCTCGCGACATAATGGCTGTACCCGTAATTCGCGGTGTAAAAAGTGCTACAGAACGCTTTGCAGGTGCGCTTGACACCTACACAATCGAAGCAATGATGCAAGACGGGAAGGCACTCCAGAGCGGTACATCACACTTCCTCGGTCAGAATTTCGGACGCGCATTCAACGTACAGTTCGTAAATAAAGAAAACCAACTCGAATATGCTTGGGCAACAAGTTGGGGTGTCAGCACACGCCTCATGGGAGCCCTCATCATGACTCACTCTGACGATAACGGTCTCGTACTCCCCCCTGCCCTCGCACCCATCCAAGTGGTTCTTGTTCCTATTTATAAAGGCGATGAACTCTCTGCTTTCGATGAAAAACTCGGAGCACTCGCACAGCGCCTCCAAGCAATGGGCATCCGCGTTAAGTACGACAATGCGGACAATAAGCGTCCCGGTTTTAAATTTGCCGACTATGAGCTCAAGGGAGTACCCGTACGCATCGTAATGGGCGGACGAGATCTCCAAAACGGCACTGTAGAACTCATGCGCCGCGACACACTCGAAAAGCAAACGCTCCCCTTTGAAGGTATCGAAGAATATATCAAGCAGTTGCTCGATGAAATTCAGCATAACATCTATGCTAAAGCAAAGCAGCGACTTGACGACAACGTACACGTATGCAACGACTACGAAGAGTTTAAAGAGCGCGTAAAGCAAGGCGGTTTCTTCCTTTGTCCATGGGATGGTACAGAAGAAACTGAAGCACAAATCAAGGCTGAAACACAAGCCACAATCCGTTGTGTTCCTTATGGATACGACCAGTCAGACCTCGGTGTAGATATGGTAAGCGGAAAACCTGCCGTAGCTCGAGTAGTAGTCGCTCGTAGTTATTAATACAAATAAAGTTATTACATATTCAAATAAAACAAAGAAAGAGTTGCTGCACCAATACCAACGGTCAACAACTCTTTCTTTATTGTTGCCATCCTCCTGAAAGAAAGAGAAACTCAACATGAAAAAACAAAAAAAGTCTTCTGCCAAAATAAACAGAAGACTTTATATTTTCTAAAAACTTATACCAAGTATTATTCAGCACGGAGAGTGAAACGCTTGAATGCAGTTACTGTGCATTCCTTGTCAGCCTGCTGGAGGTACTGAGATACAGAGAGCTTGCTATCCTGGATGAATTCCTGATTGAGAAGACAAGCTTCCTTATAGAACTTGTTCATACGACCCATAGCGATCTTTTCGATCATAGCTTCGGGCTTACCTTCTTCGCGTGCCTTTTCAGCTGCTACCTTAAATTCTGATGCCTTGATATCTTCGGGAACGTCAGCTTCGCAAAGTGAAACAGGGTTCATAGCTGCAACCTGCATTGCAACAGCCTTGCCATAAGTTGCATCAACAGCCTTGTTGAGTGCTACCATTGTGCAAAGCATGTGCTTACCCTGGTGGTCGTAGATTGCAACGTTTTCACCTTCAATAGTGCAATAACCATCAAGTTCCATCTTTTCACCAGTGATACCTGAACGGTCAACTACTGCGTCTGCAACAGTTCCATTGCCCATGGGGAGTGCCTGTACTTCTTCGAGTGTAGCACACTTGTTTGCAACAGCGAGGTCGAGGATAGACTGTGTAAGCGCGATAAAATCAGCGTTCTTTGCAACAAAGTCAGTTTCGCACTTAAGAGCAATGATTGCTGCGAAACCATTTTCGTACTTACAAAGCACGCAACCTTCAGAAGCTTCACGGTCTGAACGCTTAGCTGCAACAGCCTGACCCTTCTTGCGGATGATTTCGATAGCTTCTTCGATATTGCCGTTAGATTCTGCAAGAGCCTTCTTGCAATCGCCAAGACCTGCGCCTGTCATAGCACGCAACTTCTTGATATCGTCCATTGATACTGCCATAGTATAAATATCTGTTTTAATGATTAAAATGCAACTGCAAATATATTTCAGTTCAGCACTTTAATAAATGAGTAATAATTTTATTTATTTAAAGAAAAAAAGCTAACGCAGGCTCCATTATTTTGAAGCTGCATTAGCTTTTTTATGCCTGATTAAGCTTCAGCAGGAGTTTCCTTTTCTGCGCGTGCAGCCTTAGCCTTCTTGCCTTCGCCTGCAGCTTCAGTGTCAACCTTTTCAGCCTTACGTTCTTCAACGCCTTCAGCGATAGCACCACATACTACATCGAGGATAACTTCGATGCTCTTAGTTGCGTCGTCGTTAGCAGGAATTACGTAATCGCAAACGTTAGGATTGCTGTTTGTATCAACAACACCGAACACGGGGATACCGAGGCGCTGAGCTTCCTTCACTGCGATGTGTTCCTTGCATACGTCGATAACGAAGAGTGCTGCAGGAAGACGAGTAAGGTCAGCGATAGAACCGAGGTTCTTTTCGAGCTTAGCACGCTGACGAGAAATCTGAAGAATTTCGCGCTTTGAGAGGTTTGAATATGTACCATCGTTAGTGAGCTTATCGATAGTAGCCATCTTCTTCACAGCCTTACGGATTGTAGTGAAGTTAGTGAGCATACCACCTGGCCAACGCTCAGCCACGTAGGGCATATTTACAGAAGTTGCCTTTTCAGCAACTACCTGCTTAGCTTGTTTCTTAGTAGCTACAAAAAGGATTCGCTTGCCACTCTTAGCAATTTGCTTGAGTGCTTCAGCAGCATCGTCGAGCTTTGCCACTGTCTTGTGCAAATCGAGGATGTGGATACCGTTACGTTCCATGAAGATATAGGGAGCCATAGCGGGGTTCCACTTACGTGTGAGGTGACCAAAGTGACAGCCAGCCTCGAGAAGAGTTTCAAAATTAGTTCTTGCCATTTTGAATTTAGTGTTTACTTTCTTTTTAGTTGAGTTTGTTTGTTCAACCAGCCACGGAGTAGTCTCAACAACGGGAATCTCTGGGGCTTAGATGCTAAACGAATTTTTTCAGCAAAGTTAAGCAGCATCACGCTGCAAGCCGATAAAAATTAACGTTTGCTGAACTGGAAGCGACGACGAGCCTTTGGCTGACCGGGCTTCTTACGTTCAACACTGCGAGAGTCGCGTGTCATGAAGCCTTCAGCACGAAGTGCCTTCTTGTCATCAGCATTGATTTTTACGAGTGCGCGAGCAATAGCGAGGCGAAGAGCTTGGCTCTGACCTGTAAAGCCACCACCGTTAAGGTTTACCTTGATATCATACTTCTCAGCAGCACCAATCAAGTTAAGAGGTTGCTTAACAACGAACTGAAGGATTGATGATGGGAAATATTCAGTAAGGTCACGCTTGTTAATAGTAATCTTACCAGTACCTTCTGTAACAAAGATACGAGCAACGGCGCTCTTACGGCGACCAAGTGCATTAATCATTTCCATTACTGCTAATCTTATTTAAGAGTGTTAATATCGATAGCCTTAGGAGTCTGTGCTTCGTGCTTATGTTCTGCACCTTCGTAAACGTAGAGGTTAGAAAGAAGCTTTGCACCAAGGCGGTTCTTAGGGAGCATACCCTTAACTACACGGCGGAGCAAACGATCTGCACCATCCTTCTTAGCGAGGATGCTCGCAGGTGTGTGTTCGCGCTGACCACCGGGATAACCAGTGTAAGTGTAGTAAATACGATCAGTCATCTTCTTGCCTGTAAGAACGATCTTGTCAGCATTGATGATGATTACATTGTCACCACAGTCAACGTGAGGAGTAAAGTTAGGCTTGTACTTACCGCGAAGCAACTTTGCTACCTTTGTTGCCAGACGACCAAGTACCTGATCCTTAGCGTCAACGATGACCCACTCTTTGTTTGCAGTAGCTGCATTAGCAGAAATGGTCTTGTAACTTAAAGTGTCCATTAATTGTTTTTAATTTTTTATAACTACTAATTTTGTTTATCAATTTCTTGCGATTCTCTAACCACCTGCCTTAGGCCATCAGACAAGCTATTAACACGCAAGTTGCATGCGATCGTAACCGCTGCTTGATAATAATCGGCGTGCAAAATTACTCATTTCCTTAAATTCAGCAAATACTTTTCACTGATTTTTTAAGAAACATTATATATTTCAAGGTTTTTTAGTCGAAAAAAGAAAGGTAGGACTATCAATTTAACTCCAACCTTTCTCAAAAAACATATTCACCGCCTATAAAAGACTCGTATGTAATACCACCCTATTAGAATGTATGGACAAAAAGTCCACTACGAAGCTTCGGTTCAAACCATGTAGCCTTAGGTGGCATAATCTGACCAGCATCAGCGATCGCCATAATCTGCTCCATCTTTACCGGGTAAAGTGCCAAGGCTATCTTCATCTCACCCGAATCAACACGATGCTTCAACTCACTCAAGCCACGCAATCCTCCAACAAAATCTATACGTTTGTCAGTACGCAGATCCTTAATGCCAAGAATTTCGTCAAGAATCAGGCGACTTGAGATATCAACATCCAACACACTTATCGGATTTGTTTCGTCATACGTTCCTCGCTTTGCTTTCAAAGAATACCAACATCCCTGCAAATACAACGAGAACTCGTGCAATTCCTTCGGACTATATTCTTCACTGCCCATACATTGTAATTCAAAGTTCTTACTTAATGCATTTAGGAACTCTTCTTCAGTCAAACCATTCAAATCCTTGACCACACGATTGTAATCAAGAATCGTGAGTTGCTCTTCTGGGAAACAAACCGCCATGTAATAATTGTATTCCTCATCACCCGTATGCTGAGCATTCTCTGCTGCCAACTCCGAGCAAACTCTCGCCGCTGCAGCCGAACGATGATGTCCATCAGCAATATACATTACAGGGATTGCAGCAAATTCCGTTGTTATTGTAACGATGTCTGCATCATCAGAAATAACCCACAACTGATGGCGAAACCCATCAACCGGTGCAATAAAATCGTATTCAGCACAAGATTTCGCATAACGCTCTACAAGTTTTCGAAGCACCTCTCCTTGTCGATAGGCTAAAAATACGGGGCCTATCTGAGCACGTGTTGAAAGAATATGGCGCATGCGATCATCCTCTTTATCACGCCGCGTTAATTCATGTTTCTTTATCAACCCCTGGTTATAATCTTCTGCATGACAACATACTACCAAACCATATTGCGTCTTGCCGTTCATCGTCTGTGCATAGAGATAATAACATTCTTTATCATCTCTAAGCAACCAACCTTCATCAATAAACAACTTCAATTGCTGCGCAGCAACATCATAGACTCTGGGGTCTGTATCTGTTGCACCAGGTTCAAGATTAATCTCCGGTTTATTGATGTGATACATCGACTTAGGATTACCAGCAGCCTCTAATCTTGCTTCTTCAGAATTCAAAACGTCATAGGCTCTACATTCCACCTGCTCAACCAATGTCTTTGGCGGACGTAGCGCTGCAAAAGGTTTTATTTTCATAATTTTAGATATTGGTTTAATGGGTTAGGCTTAATATACGGACTTTTACTTCTTGGGCCCGTTCACTTGGAAACGTGTACAACCACTATTAAAGAACTCTACAATCTGGCGTGCTGCTGCAAAACCTGCATTTGCATTGGCTTCAGCAGTTTGTGCACCCATCTTCTTAGGAGTTGTAAAATACTGCGCACCGAGTTTCAGCATTTCTTCATGATTATCAGGCATAATATCGGTCACATACTTCAAATCAGGGCGTTCCTGCATTATTTGCAAAACAGAAGGTTCATCCATCACTTCCTTACGTGCCGTATTCACAACAATACCACCCTTTGGCATCATCGCCATCAATTCACCATTGATACTACCACGAGTATCGGGTTTCAAAGGAATATGCAAAGAAACAATATCGCAAACCTTGAACATATCTTCTTTTGAAGGAAGATAATACAAACCTGCAGCATCAATATTGTCACGACGACCAAAGGCATCATAAGCATACACATACATACCAAAACCATTAGCCAATGTTCCGACATGCTGCGCTACATGACCAAAACCGAGCAATCCCAACTTCTTACCTTTCAATTCAGTACCGGCTTTACCATTAAACTGCGAACGGATATTAAACAACAGCATTGCAAGCACAAGTTCAGCCACAGCATTAGCATTCTGTCCGGGCGTATTCATTACTACAATACCACGCTGCGTAGCCGCTTCTAAATCCACATTATCATAACCAGCACCTGCACGAACAACAATCTTAAGATTGGGAGCTGCATCCATTACTTCCGCATCTATAATATCGGAGCGAATAATAATAGCATTTACGTCTGCCACTGCTTCAAGAAGTTCCTGCTTGCTCGCATACTTTTCAAGAAGCACAAATTCATGACCAGCTACTACTATTATTTTCTTTATACCTTCAACGGCAGCAGGCGCAAAAGGTTTTTCTGTCGCAACTAAAATCTTCATAATCTATTAAAAAAGAAAACTACTCCCACCTTAACACGAACTCAGTAGTGAGAGTAGTATGTTATTAAATTTGTTTATTTCAAGTGCTCTGCTTCAAAATCTTGCATTACCTTCACCAATGCCTTCACACCTTCAAGAGGCATCGCATTGTAACAACTTGCACGGAATCCGCCTACATCGCGGTGGCCTTTAATACCGACCATACCTTGCTGCTGTGCGTACTGCAAGAATTCCTGTTCCAAATCCTTATACTCTTCGCTCATCACGAAACAGATGTTCATCAACGAACGACTGTCCGCCTGCGCTGTACCACGGAACATCTTATTACGATCGATTTCTGCATAAAGCAATGCTGCACGTTCTTCAGCGCGGCGTTGCATTTCAGCCACACCACCTTCACGTTTAATCCACTTCAATGTTTGCAACGCACAATAAATAGGTACAACAGGAGGAGTATTAAACATAGAACCCTTCGAAGCATGTGTTCTATAATCGAGCATTGTAGGAATATAACGTTCTACCTTTCCAAGAAGTTCATCCTTGACTATAACGAAAGTCACACCTGCCATACTCAAATTCTTCTGCGCACCACCATAAATCATGCCATACTTGCTCACATCAATAGGACGTGAGAAAATATCTGATGACATATCTGCTACAACGGGTACAGGACTATCAAAATCAGAGCGAATCTCCGTACCATAAATTGTATTATTCGTTGTGATATGCAAATAATCTACATCCGCAGGAATTTCAAAATCTGTTGGAACGTAAGTATAACCATCCGCTGCTGAAGATGCCACTTCTACCACTTCGCCAAACCCCTTAGCTTCCTTTATCGCCTTCTTCGCCCATACACCGGTATTCAAATAAGCAGCCTTAGTTTGAAGCAAATTCATCGGCACCATGGCAAATTGCAAACTTGCGCCACCACCAACGAACAAGACGCTGTAACCTTCAGGAATTGACAACAATTCTTTGAACAAAGCTTGTGCTTCATCCATTACAGCTTGAAAGTCCTTCGTTCTGTGCGAAATTTCCATCAAAGACAAACCTAAACCATTAAAATTCACACATGCATCTGCTGTAGCTTGCATTACTTCTGCAGGAAGTATTGAAGGTCCTGCACCAAAATTATACTTCTTCATACTATCTTAAAATTTTGTTTTAACTTATATCGCATCCGTTCAATTACAGACAATAATAAACTTTCTATAAAACGAACTTCCGCTTATCGAAGTCAAATGTACTTTAATTCAGCAAAACGACAAAATATTTTCTTAAAATATTGTATGTTAAGTTAACAATATCCTCACTAAAAGAAAAAAATACAGAAAACTGAGTTCATAATGAGCAGGACACATTATTCTCAATCTTCTGTACAAATCAATTACTAACTCAACTTTCGCAAGTTTCAGTTGACTCAGATCATGAAGTTTTTTAGGTCGCTTAAAGGTTTTGAAAACTACCCAAACTGTTTATGTAAAGAAATGGGGAACCTTATGATAGTAGACAAGTTATTAGGTACGAGTAGACGAGATGGTCAGACTTGAACGCTTGTTTGCACGCTTGTTTGACGCTGCATAGTCTTAAAACCTCAAAACCTTAACCTCACAAGCGAAGCGACCTCAAAACCTCACAAGCGAAGCGAGCTCAAAACCTTATCACCATAAAAAGTTGAGCGATTGCGAAATTTAAACGACTAAAAATCCATAGAAATTTATAGGTACCACCTTATCAGAATATTTTTTCCAACAAACGTTCAGCAAAAGGAATCTCTATTTTTTCTCTTGACAATTTTAAAAATCCTTTTTCTTCGAGTGTATGTAGTGCCCTGCTAACCCCCAAACGAGAAGCATTCACTCGGTTGGCCAATTGTTTCATACCAACATGCACTTCCTTACGCCCCACCTTAGAATAAAACAACTGACAGAATTCCCATACAATACGATTTTCCAAACAATCGTTCACACATAACGGACGCTCATTTACTTCTGCCATCGAACAGATGAAATTTAGCATTGACAGTCTAAAAACATAAAATTTCATGAGTTGACTCTGAACTTCTTGCTTTGAAACTTCCAATATAGTTACATCCGTATCTGAAATCACGGTGTAATCCGACTTTGCTCTTTTCCCAAATAAGCATTGAGGAAAAAAAACGTATGGCGCAGAAAAATACTCTACTACTTTTAACCCATCGTTACATATTTTTTCAAAAATCACTTCACCCTGCAATAAGAATGTCAGTTTTGACAAACTATCCCCCTGTCTTAAAAGCACTTCATACTTAAACTCACTACTAAATTCAAATTTAGCACATTCTATAATACGAAGTAACTCCTCTGTACTCAGTCCTTGAAACAATGGTAAAGAAAGCAGGCGCTCAAACATACTTTCTTCAAGATTAGTTTGAACGCCATTAAACTTAAAAGTTTCCATCAACTTCAAAATTTATTGCAAACGTTTCAACCTCCTCACCTTTTGCGCAAATAAAATAAGCGCCTAATTCAGGATGGTTTTCCAATATTTGCCTTGCATCTTCGTATCCCATGACCATAAAAGACGTTGCATAAGCATCAGCGATTGCACACGTCGGTGCCATTACTGTCACAGAAAGCAATGAATGCGTAACAGGTTTTGCTGTAAAGGGTGATATTGTGTGCGCAACACGAACGCCCTGTTCGTTAACATAATAATTAAAATAATTACCACTGGTTGCCATTGCCTTGTTCGACAAACTCAACACTGCGTTATATCCGTTCTCCTTCGGGTTCTGAACGGCAATTTTCCATAAATTGCCATCTGCTCGAACACCTGCAACAACCACTTCTCCTCCAATTTCTACCATCATATTCTCAACCCCCTTAGAACGTAGCATCTCTGCCACTTTATCAACTCCAAAGCCTTTTGCAACTGCACCAAAGTCCATTCTCAAACCATCACACTCACGATGAATCACACCATCTTCGCTCATAGATACTTTACGATAACCAATCAAAGTTTTAAGACTATCAATTTTAGCATCAGTTATAAATTCACGATTCTTAAAACCAAAGCCCCAAGCATCAACTGCAGGTGCTACCGTACAATCAAACGCACCATTCGTAGCTTCCGACACTTGCTGTGACAACATAAAGACTTCCTGCATCATAGCATCCATCGTATCGGTCAAATGATTATTTATACGCACCAAAGTACTTTGCTGATTAAACAAGGAGAGCGAGGCATCCACATCGTTCAACACACGAATAATGTCTGTACTCAAATCTTGCTCATGCTGATAAACAACTTTGTAAGTCGTACCAAAAATATTACCTGCGCAATCCCTATACTCAACACTGCTTTGCATGGAAGCAGAATGATTTCTCAAAATAAAGATTGTTGTTACAATTAAAAATGCAAGAAAACTCCATTTTGCTATTTGCTTAAAATTATTCATGCTACAAATTCAAGTCAAAAATTAAATTAAACGTTGCCCCTAATGTGCCACTTTTATTTTCTCCATATCCAGGCACATACCAAGGCTTTCCATAATGACTATGCTTCTCACTAAGACCAAATTTATAACGAAAATTCCATCCGAGATGTACCATTCCCCACATTTTAGCCTCTAAACCAAACACCAATTCTGCCCAATGCTTTTTTCCATGCAAATCTTTTAAATCAAAAGGGACTAAAGTTCCCCAATTGGGGTCAACAACATTTGGAGCAGAAATACTGTAGTCATATACAGAAAAACCATATCTAAACCCACCAAAAATTCTATTTCCAGTCGTTTTGTTCTTTGCAAAATTAAAATCACAGCCTAAGCGCCAATAAGGAGCCTTTACTTCATAAGAAATAAACGATGAATCATCTACATAATCCGTTTCGCCTATGCCTATCTCAAAAGTAGGAAAATATGTCTCCAGCAAATTCACACGCCCCATCGCTTCCAACTGATTCCAAGATGCTGCCATTTTCATAACAGGACCCACCAAATCAACCCCTACCGAAAGTCCTCCAAAAAAAGGTTGTGTGCTTTTTTGAGACAATGCTTTCTGTGCATCACTGCGCGAAGCATAAGTTTCACCTCGTTTTATACTGTCGTTTGCCACAGCACTCGCACAGTCGATACACCAAGCACTAAAAATTACTACGCAAATATATCTGCAAATTTTCAACATCATTATAATCTACTAAAGTACGTTTAACTACCACACTATCGATTACAGGCGAATATACCTGCTCGCTATGAGTGACCCATCTCACATTAGTAATTTGATGAAAGACAGAGGCCGGACAATCTACCGATTCAAAATGCGGTTCGTTAATATGTTCTACAAACAATGTATCTTCGACACTCATATCCCACTCATTTGAGAATTGAAGCAAAAAAGTGTCTATCGTTCCTGCCATTTTTAAAGGCAGCTGAAATTCGCTTGCACCATAAGCTCTATTGAGCATCACCGTATCTTTACCACAAGGTTTGATTGTAAGCGAATCTCTCAATTGTAACTTTTCACCTGTTTCAGCATCACGCACACCACATGTCATGACAACGACAGAATCCAACGGACACTCCACCTCTGAACAACTGGCAAATAGTACAATAAAATTAAACGTTGCTACTACTTTTAGCAAATATTTTAACATAAGTCCAACAAAAAATTCTGGAGATTAAATTTCTTTTTCTATTTGGTAATTATTACGATTCTCAGCATTACGACTAATAAGTTCTCCCAAAAATCCCGCTACAAAAAGTTGCGTTCCTAAAATCATCATTGTCAGCGCAATGTAGAAGTAGGGTGATTCAGTAACCAGACGTGCAGGTTCATTATTACAGAGCGCTATAATTTTGCCCGCTCCAACAATAATACACGCTACAAAACCAAAGAAGAACATGAGCGTTCCGATGAACCCAAATACATGCATCGGTTTCAAGCCAAACGTATTAAGGAAATATAGAGAGAGCAAATCTAAATAGCCGTTAACGAAACGATTCAATCCTCCAAATTTTGTCGAACCAAACTTACGTGCCTGGTGCTTAACAACCTTTTCACCAATTTTGTTAAAACCAGCATTCTTTGCCAAATAAGGTATATACCGGTGCATTTCTCCATACACCTCAATATTCTTTACCACTTCATGGCGATAAGCTTTCAGTCCACAATTAAAGTCATGAAGATTATGTATACCACTTACCTTACGTGCTGTTGCATTAAACAATTTTGTTGGAATCGTCTTTGACAAGGGATCATATCGTTTCTGCTTATATCCACTTACAACGTCATAGCCATCTTCAACAATCATACGATAAAGTTCGGGGATTTCATCTGGCGAATCCTGCAAATCTGCATCCATCGTTATTACCACACGACCCTGCGCAGCCTTAAATCCACAATACAATGCGGGCGACTTACCATAATTACGACGGAACTTTATACCACGCACATGCTCCGAATTCTTTTGCGATAAAGTTTCAATAACATTCCAACTATTATCTGTCGATCCATCATTAACAAATATCACTTCGTATGAAAAACCACGTTCCTTCATTACACGCTCTATCCAAGCGTACAATTCAGGAAGACTTTCGTCTTCGTTAAACAAGGGAACTACAACCGATATGTCCAATTTATACTCCATAGTAACTTATTTTTTTCAATCAAATATATTGTAATATCTACTCCAGTCTGGTTTTTAGTAATCATAAAAAAACAACCTGCACAATAAATAATAAAGCAATTTACTATTTACATACTACTTAGAAAGTTTTTTCAATTAATTTAAGTTTCGCAAATACTCAACTTCTAAGGTTTTAAGGTCGCTTCGTTAGAGTACATTTTTAAAGTACAGAGAACAGAGTACAACGAACCAATCAGGATGGTCTCTCTTTTCTCCTTTATTCTCTTACGCTCATCAGCTACGCAGTCTTCTCATTTTCATATTTCATTGCTCGTTTACTAAATTCATATAAGGATTTATATGAGAAAGTTAGTAGTTTATATCAGAGTAGCATTGCGTTTCAAACGACTACCTTATAACCTTACAACCTTACAACCTTACCTCAAAACCTCATAACCCGACTCAACTGAAGCTTGCGAAAATAGAGTTATTTCATCAACATCTATTCTTACGCGTCAACCATCCTATAAACAGCGATAAAGCCGGCGACCATACCAAACAAGTATTGATACACATCAACACGTAATACGTTGGTGGCAACGACCTGAACGACTCTACCACATTCTCAATAGTATTGCCTGCCAACAAAGGTTCTACTTGTTCTTTCCATGCAGCTTGTTCCATGGCTTCTTTTACTTCAGGTCGAGCAAGATATTGCAAATAAGAATCAACCAAAAAACCATTATCCAAATACGCCATATAAACATAAACAAAAACTGCTAACCACAACGAGCCATAGAAAAAGGTAAGGAATGTATGCATGAACCCTTGCGTCAAAGTAAACAGTCCACTATAATCAATTGATACTTTACGATAGCGCTTTGTTAAAACATAAGCAAAAAAAGGTGTACCAATTAACAAAATGAAACTAAGCATTGATAAAAGTCCCGACTGCAAGCCCAAAACCAAAGATACCATTGTTGCAATATTCCATATCCCCATCATCAACCCATGCTGCATAGCATAAGCATTAATCTGACTCAACGAATAACTCCTTTTTATATTCATATTAAAAAATTTCTCAATAATATATATAATATGTATAATACCGTGCAAAGTTACTGCAACGTTGTGGTGTGTCCAAAAAAATAAACCTTTTTTTACAGATTCATTCCAACATAAAAAACAGGAGAATCTTTCCAAACAAAAAAATTCTCCTGTTCCATTCAATTTATACGTTTCAAAGTAAAGGTAGGCTCAGTAAATAAACTACGATTATTCCCAACCGAGTGCACTTGCTCCGAGAACAGCAGCTTCACTACCATTTAAAGTTGAAACCAACAATTTCGCCTTATCCTTATATACGAATAAAACATTCTCGTCATAAGCTTTTCTGATAGGATTCATCAAATAGTCTCCTGCCTTTGTCAAACCACCAAAGAATATAAATGCTTCGGGCGAAGAGAACGCTGCGAAGTCTGCACAAGCTTCACCAAGACGACGACCTGTTTCTTCGAAAATTTCGAGTGCCAACTTATCGCCTGCTTCTGCAGCAACGAACACATCGTACGATGTTATATCGTCAGGGTTAATCTCGCGAAGTTTGCTATCGAGTGTACTATTCGCTAACACCAAACGCGCCGTACGCGCAACGCCTGTTGCCGAAGTATATGTTTCCAAACATCCCTTACGACCGCAACCACAAGGACGTGCTTCAGGAGAACGGTCAACAATTACGTGTCCTAACTCACCTGCAAAACCATCAGAACCATATACTACTCGACCATCACATACGATACCCGAACCAACACCCGTACCAAGTGTAATCATAATAAAGTTCTTCATACCTCTTGCTGCACCATAAGTCATTTCACCCATCGCGGCAGCATTTGCATCGTTTGTTACGCGAACAGGGATACCCAGCGCTTCGCTGAAGAGTTTTGCTATTGGCACAATACCCTTCCACTCAAGATTAGCCGCATTGTCAATAGTACCAGTGTAATAATTAGCATTGGGAGCACCAATACCCATACCCTTAATATTTTCAATACCACCGACAACTTCTATTGCAGGTTGCAATGCCTCTACAGCTTTTGCAACATACTCCTCTACATTCTTATAACCACGCGTCTTGATTACAGTCTGCGCCTTTATCGTTCCTCGAGCATCTACAACTCCAAATACTGAATTGGTTCCGCCCATATCAAGGCCAATAACATAAGGTTTTTCAATCATTGTTGATTCCATATTTCAAAATTATTTAAAATTCAGCAGCAAATATACTTAAATAATTTGTTCTACGCATTAAAATGCTAAATAAAAATTACAATTCCCTACTTTTTTCACCACTTAGTGAAATAAGTAACGCTAAAAAATAACTTGAGACATTTTTATTTACAATGTTATTTGGCAAACATTTATAGCATTGTCTTTTTGTCGCTTTTTTCTTTGTTCATCAGTCACATAGTCCGCAATGCTCCTTCTTCACAAATATAAAATCAACTAAAAATACACTTAAAACTGTCCCAACTTATTATTTCACCGTTACTAAAAAGGATAACATGCTTCAAATTTCTATAGATATTTTTAGAGGTTACAAAGTTATGACGTCGCTTCGCATTAAGGTTTTAAGATAACCCATCAAGATTTAAGCCCACCTTTTCGTCACTTAGTGGCTGAGGTACTTAACACACGAAATTGTGTACGTCGATTCAGAGAATGACATATTTCTTGCTCCTCTGGTAATAATGCTTCGATAAATTCATCAGTCAAAACGTCGCCTTCCTTCAAAAATTTGTGCGTCTCCGTCAAACGTTTATTCACCACGAACGGAAGGTCTTCTCCATACCCTACTGGTTCCAATCTGCTCCGTTCAATCCCATGTTCTACAAGATAATCCACTACACTCTCCGCACGTCGTTGAGCAAGTTTGCGGTTATAAACTGCACGTCCTCTCGAGTCGGTGTGAGCTGACAATTCTATTTTAATATCAGGGTTATCGGTCAGCATCGTCACAATGCGGTCCAAAGCTGAGGTACTCTCTGGTGTCAAAGTTGCTTTGTCAAATTCAAAGAATACTCCTCTCACCAAAACGGGTATCATCGTTGAAGCCAACGGAAATTGCAACACATACTGGTACTCAAGAGCTGTGGTATCCGCCACCATCTGGTTGTAATAATTCAAATATCCCTTACACGTAGCCAAAAACACGTACGATGCACCTGGTTCGGCTTTTATTTCAAACGAACCATCATTTCTCACGCCTACCGTGCGTTGCGTCCCGTCATTGCCCACAATATAAACTTCTGCATCTGTCAACTCATACCCGTCAGCCTCATATACCCAACCTTTTATCGTTTGCGAAATCTCAGGATAGGAGAAGGAATAAATTTTATCCCATCCTCTGCCTCCAGTCGAACGCGACGAAGAGAAATATCCTCGATTACGAAAACCTTCAAACGTTATACCAAAATCATGTCCCATAGAATTCATCGGCACTGGCAGATGCTCCACTTTCCACGTATCCGTCACGGTATCTTCTACTGCGAAAAACAAATCAAGTCCTCCCATTCCCCCTCTTCCGTCAGATGAAAAATACAATTCACCCGATGGTCGAAATGCCGGAAACATTTCATCTCCTTCTGTATTAATACTCGAACCGAGATTCTCAACTATCTCTACTCCGTCACTTCCTAATTGTGCCCTCCACAAATCAATCCCTCCTACTCCGCCAGGCATATCCGACGAAAAATACAACCACTTACCGTCGGGCGATAATGCCGGATGCGCATACGAACTCAGCGTGTCGGCAGTAATCTTCAACTTTGAAGGTTTTGCCCATGAGGCATCCGAACGATTTGCAATCCAAATTTCTGCCATACGCGGAAAATTCGGGTCTGTAGGACAAACTGTCAAATACATTTTGTTGCCATCTTGCGAAAAGCAACAAGTACCTTCGTCATACTCTGAATTGACATCCCCCTCTACTGCTTCCGGATTGAGCCACTTTCCACGCTCATCTTTACGCGAAACGAAGATATCAGCTGATTTCATTCCCGTAATATCACTTATTTCATCACCGGTTGCCGAATTTCGCGTCGATGTAAAATAAAGTTCCGTTCCTTCTTCTCCCCACAACATGGGCGAGAAGTCCGAACGCGATGAAGCAAAGAGTTTTTCTTGTTTCACTGTATAGTCCGAACCCAGTTGTTTATACTCAGGCGCTTTCTTTGCCCAAAGCAACCCCAACTGCGCCATCGGATAATCAGGAAAACTATCCAGAAACTGTTCATAATATTGGCATGCAGCCTTATATTGTCCCATTTGGGCTGACATTTCTCCTAATCGTAAGTTCGTCAGTGTGTCTGTCAATCCATATCTTGCCGCATTCTTATATCCCCCTATCGCTCTCGCCACATTACCAAACTTTCTATACGCTTCCGCCATGCGATAGGCCAAGATTCCTCGTTCACGTCGCATTTTGGGAGAGGTGCGTTGATAAGCCTTTTTAAAATGAGTAGCTGCCGCCTCATATTCTCCGCGCGAAAGGGCTTGTTCCGCCTGTTTCACACTACGCTCCGGCGTGCTACACCCTGCGAGAACCACCGCTCCTACTACCAACAACAATAATATATTCAATCTATTTTGCATACATTATAGAACACGTAAATATCGTTATTATTATATCAATGCGACAAAATTAAAAAGAAAATTATTGAGAATCAGAAAAAATACCTAATTTTGTTCTGAAAATAATAAAGAACAAACTTTTTAAATCTAAAATACGCTTTGATATGAAACAAATTCTTAACGGACGCATCCTTACGCCCAATGGTTGGTTAGAAAATGGTAGCATCATCATCGATGGCAACAAAATCGTTGAAGTTTCTAACAGCAACGCACCTATCGACAATGCCGAAATTATCGATGCAAAGGGTTGCGATGTCGTACCCGGTGGTATCGAACTCCACGTTCATGGTGGTGGCGGACGCGACTTCATGGAAGGCACTGAAGAAGCATTCCGCGTTGCTGTTGCAGCACACATGCACTACGGAACAACAGCCATCTACCCCACTCTTTCGTCATCTACTGTTCCTATGATCGAGGCTGCTATTGAAACGACCGAAAAATTAATGGCAGAGCCCAACAGTCCCATCATGGGTCTCCACCTCGAAGGTCCTTACTTCAATATGAAGCAAGCGGGTGCACAAATTCCCGAATGGATTAAGGCGCCTGTCAAGGAAGAATACGAATACTTGCTCAACAAGACCAACTGCCTCAAGCGCTGGGACGAAGCACCTGAACTCGAAGGTTCTATAGAATTCATCAAATGCTGCCGCGAACACGGTGTATTGCCCAGCATCGGACACACTCGTGCTAAGTATGGCGAAGTAAAGGCTGCCAACGAAGCAGGCATGACGCATGCAACTCACTTCTACAATGCCATGCCCGTAGTTTACAAGAACAGAGAATTCAAGGAAGCCGGAACTGTTGAAAGCATCCTCACTGAACAAAACATGACGGTCGAACTCATTGCCGATGGTATCCACGTTCCTCCCGTAATGCTGAAAATGGTTTACCAAATCAAGGGTGTCGAACGCACTGCGCTCATTACTGATGCCCTTGCCGGAGCTGCAAGCAACGAGACTACCGCTTTCGACCCCCGCGTTATTTACGAAGATGGTGTATGCAAACTCGCAGACCGCTCTGCCTTGGCTGGTAGCATCGCAACAATGGACCGCCTTGTTCGCACCTGCGTTCAGCAGGCAGATATCCCCATGGAAGACGCTTGCCGCATGATTAGCGAAACTCCTGCCAAAATCATGGGTATCTACGACCGTAAGGGTTCACTCGAACCAGGTAAGGACGCCGACATCATCATGTTCGACAAGCAGCAGGAACTCACATTTGTCATGGCTATGGGCAATGTTGTTCGCCAGGACTAAAAATGAGATTGTAAACCTATAAACTGACAGACGAGTAAACAAGTTCGTTTCCAAAACAAACGCTTGTTTGCTCGTCTGCTTTTTTATTCAAATTTTGCTCGCCCCAACACACCCCCTCCCCCTCCATCTT
>JAZQXH010000082.1:0-2077 GCA_045632745.1 Alloprevotella sp. | reverse complement strand
TCGGGTACAACAATGTCGAGTTGACCCTTGTTCTCTTCGAACACGGGTACAACTCGACTATAACACGCATGATCACCCCAGTTGAGCATCTCACGCGTAAAGGCTCTTATCTCATGAAAGCCATCGCTAATGGGTCGCTCCAACTTGAAGCAACCCGTAGCACCTCCACAACTATCTATGCGCACCTGCTGACGTTCCAGCACCTGGCCTCCATCGTCCAGCAACTCCACATAGAGCACACGACTCAACTCCGTAGGGCGCAAACTCGATGCACGCACCACGTAAGCCTTATACCAAATAGAATCGCCCACAAGGTAAGCATTGTTGTCCAAATGGAGATACACCTTTTCGCGCGGATAAATATGGTCGAATGTCGATGCCTTGCGAAACTGCTCAAACAATTGCGTGAGCACCGTGTCTTCCTGGGCTGATAAGCAGAGAGGAAGGCAAAGTAGAAGTTGTAGGATGATGGTTCTCATTATAATATTAAAGTTATAATTGGGTTATTGTATGAGGCAACGAACTTAAAATGAATTTTGTACTCTGTACTTTATTAGTTGACAAGTTATTAGATACGAGGAACTGCGAAGCTGATGAGCGTAAGCGAATAAACGAGATGGTTTGACTCGAACGCTTGCTTGCACGCTGCATAGCCCTCATAACCTTAAAACCTCATAACCTCATAACCTTAAAATGGCAGTTGTACTCTGTACTCTATCACTTGTACTCTAATCATCATCGTTCGTAGCTCACCATTCGTCCGTCCTGAGTGATGCCTTGTATGGAGATGCGGAGCTGTGTGCCGTCATGGCTGTTGTTGAAGAAGACTACTGATGCTTTTCCGAGGTCGTCAATGAAGAGGTTGGGTGACCAATAGAGCGTGCGGCGAGTGTCGGGTTCTTTTGGCATCATCATCTGATAGTAGTTTGGTGAATAGAATGCCTTTTGAGGCGTATATCCCCACACCTTGCGCTTCGTAACTTCTTTGTTCGAACGATATAGATAGGAGTTGGGGCGCTCGTAAACCAAAAAAATTTGGTCAGGAAAATTAAGATTGGAATCAATAGGACATAATTTTCTAATCTTGTCTTTGTCAGTAACTAATGCAGCTGACTTGATTTCATAAGCCATTACATCAGTCATTGATATTATAGTCTTAGGATGATCAGGATTTGTATAAATATTATTATTCAGGAACCAATATGTTGCTTTACCATTAGGAAATGTAATCATACATGGAGGTACTCCTTTGTACTTAGAAAAATGAGAAGTTTGTCTTTCTTTATTTGCTGAATTATTAGATCCATCACTTTTATCGTTTGAGTCAAGCGCCTCATCATCAATATTTTCTTCTATTACTTCAGAAGTGCTATCCGCTAACTTTCCTAAAAAATAAGTTGCTGAGACATTCGTTTCTTTCCCTTTATCTCTCCATTTCTCTAACTCCAATTCCACGTTGTAAAAGTACTCACCGTGCTTGCGCCCTTTCTTTTCTCCGCCATCCCAGGTGTAGCGATTGCCTTGTAGCGGACGGTAAGGACGTTTGCCTTTTACTTCTACAACCTTTAAGAAAGTTTCACGAAAATCCAGTATAGTGTCTTTCCACTCAAAAAGGTCTATGTTCTCTTGTCGTTGAGCAAGAATTTCCGGTTTTAAATTCAGCACTTGCGGTTTTTCATATTCAAATTCTGCAGGATTAATTTTTCTAAGTCTGGGTTCAAACCAGCGGTCGAACGTCACGTTTGCCCAACGGCTCTTTCCTTTCTCGTCCTTCACGAACACATGGGCTGCATATTCGCCCTCATAATCCCTCGTTGCATGAAAAGCGAATTTACCAATACTGTCCGTGATGCACTCAGCTCTCATAACATCCCCTGTTGAAGAAAATAATATTAGTTTTAAGTGCATATTGGGATAGGGTTCCAGTCCCTTCAACTTGTCTTTGTACATCGTGCCGTTGAGCACCAATCCGTCTTCGATGGGATAGTTCATGCTGAAGCGCGACGTGTCGCACATGGTAGTGAAATCCGTAGCGCTCCATCCCTGCACCATCAGCAGCTCGTCCAAGGCGCGGCGG
>JAZQXH010000081.1:0-2617 GCA_045632745.1 Alloprevotella sp. | reverse complement strand
ACGACACCCTGGGTTGGCATCCATTCCGGATGGTACGCCCTGAAAGGGCAAAAGTGGAATTTGTTCTAATACATTGATTCTCAAATGTTTTTACTTTTGCCCTTACAGGGCGAAAGACCATGCGGTTCGTTTACCCAGGGTGTCGCTCCTTCGTCGCTTGCCCTGGGCTAGGGACAGATTGGCCTTTCAGGCCGCCAAGCCAAGATGGGGGCGAAGATTAGCGAAGTTAGGGGGACGAGCGACGAAGGAGCGGAGGGGGTCTGTTAAAGTTCTTGGGGCAACTGCTATATTATTACCTGTTTTTATTCCGCACAGCAGTTGTGCTCTGTACTCTAAAAATGCTGCATAGCCTTAAAACCTTATAAGCTCAGAACCTTACAACCTTAAAAAACATATTCCTGTAACAAAAAAACTGTTTTGTTTTTTCTCACACAGACTTCACGGACTTACACAGACTTTCGCGAGCCTTGCTCGCACCATCCGGATGGTTAGTTGTACTCTGTTCTCTGTACTCTCTAATCTGTTCTCAAAGTAAAATGCTCCGTGCTCTCAGCTCTGCTAAAAAAAGAGCGGATGTGCCATCTGTATTGCTGTGGCACACCCGCTCTCTTGGTTGCGTTATCGAATAATTTTATTCGCTTACTTTATTACTAATTTGCCGTTAACGATATAAATGCCACGCTGATTAGCTTTTGCAGGACGTCCCTGAAGGTCGTAAATGGCTGACGAGGATTCAACGTGCGGAATGCGGTTAATACCGGTAACTTCACCGACTGCAACGTTGCAACGTGTTTCGGATGGGTGCATGGATGTAGAGATATCTTCAATCAGCACTACTTCCTGATTGCTTAAGCGCAACTGATAGCTACCGGCTGCCAAATCATCGGAAGCCTTGAGCTTGATGCTTACAACATCGCCATCATTGCCCTTCAAACTTGCGTTCTTGCCGGAATAAACAACGCAACGCATTGCGCCGTCGGACTGAAGAAGCGACTCTACCATGTGAGTGCGCGAACTGCGTGTGCCCGTATAGATTTCGGGAATAAGTTCGTCATCTTCTGCTGTACTTACGATGCTGATACCTTCGGGAAGATAAAGGTCAAACTGAAGTGAAGTAACTTCAGCTGACGGATTGTTGAGGTTTACGAAGATTTCTTTTTCTTCGCCGGGATTCATGCTGAAAGGTTCAGCATAGATAGAACAAGTCTCTTCGGATGCTTGCACCATTGCGCGCGCACGATGAACAGAACGTTGAGATGCGTTTCCGTTCAATACATACTGAACAACGGTAGATACATCGACCACGGAATAGCGTCCATCTTCATTGACGTCGGCTGACCTTGCATCTAAACTGGGATTGTCAACACCGAGCACAAAACCTACGATTCCCGAAATATCGACAACGCTAAATCTTCCATCACCATCGACATCGCCCGGTGTGTAATCAAGAACAATACGCATGCGCGACATGGCACTACTTTCTACCTCAATTGGAGAGTTGTCGCGATTTTCAATAGAAAGGTATAAGCGTAAAGGACTCAGGTCCGAACCGGCAGCTAAGGGTTCCCAAATGCCAGAATCAGAAATTACTAATTTGCCGGTTAAATCCTCTGCAGTTTTCCCTGTGTATGTACCCGTAACAATGTAGTTCTGACAAACCGAAGAACAATCCACAGAATTTTCAGCAGCCGCATAAAGCATAGCGTCCTCAAGCGTGATGCTCATTTCCTTATCTTCCTCTGTCTTTGCCTTAATCAAATAAGGATAATTTGCCTTAAGCGTACCTCCCTTAATCTTGATAATCTCCATTGCCAAATCGTCAATCGTACCATTATCATCTGTGTCATAACCATTCACGTCATTGATATACGCCACGTCATAATGCTCAGCAATCACGTCGTAAGGCAATTCAAAGGGTACGTAAAGCGCATTCCAATGGAGGTTGGGGAGAGTACGGGTGTAGGTTACAGTTTCAACCGTCATATCAAACGTTTCGTTGTACTCTTCTCCATCAGTAAGTTCATAATGTGATAGCGCTAACTCTTCAATATTCACAAATTCATTCCACCCCCCAGTAGCTGCGTAGGTTTCTTTCGCCCCCATGGGAACGTAAAGTGTACATGATGTTTTATCAACTCCAGAAAATGCACAGAATCCCGGTGAAAATAGTTTTTCAGCAGGTATGAGTGAAGTGATGGAAGTCAAACCTGAGCAACCCAAGAAAGCATACCCCTCAATGCTGGTCACACTATTACCAATCACCACGGAAGTCAAACCTGAGCAGTCAGAGAAAGCATCCCCCTCAATGCTGGTCACACTATTACCAATCACCACGGAAGTCAAACCTGAGCAACCGGAGAAAGCATAATACCCAATGCTGGTCACACTATTGGGAATCACCACGGAAGTCAAACCTGAGCAATTATAGAAAGCATAACGCCCAATGCTAGTAACTGAAGACGGAATGTTGGTATTATTACATCCGACTATTAATGTGTTGGTGCTACTCTCGATAATGGCATTAGATCCCTCGCGAGAGTCATAAACACTATTTCCATCCTCAACAACAATAGAAGTCAAACCTGAGCAACCTTCGAAAGCATAAGACCCAATGCTG
>JAZQXH010000080.1:0-33221 GCA_045632745.1 Alloprevotella sp. | reverse complement strand
ACTTCATCAAAAGTGAGATAATCTCTTTTTACTTCTTCTGCTTTGAACCCTGTAATGCCAATTATAGGATTGGTTGGGATTATTCGCTCATTGAATGCATGATTGATGCAAGCTCTCAATTTATTAAAGTATGATACTTTTGTATTGGTTGATAGCTTTTCGTAAACACGCTTTGGTGCATTGGGACCACGTTTGAAGTCTTCCTTGTCTGCAACGTCAAGATAATCCTTGAAGCCTTGTACAAATTCAGGAGTAACATCACGGAATGTAGTCTTCTCATCACAATAGATTTCCAAGTAACGAAGACAACTCTTCCAGTTGCCATAGTTACCTTTACTATCAGCATTTTTACCTCGTTCTTCAATCATCTCCCTGAAATAGGGAAGAAACAATATGTCTTCCTTGAACTGACGAGTGAAGTCGTACTGACCATTTTGAATTTCAATTTGGCGTTTTGCTTTTATTGCTTGAGCAGTTGCCAATGTTTCTCTGTTTTGTTCTTTCTCAGCCTGAGTGGTAGCTTTGATGAGATACAGTTTCAAATATTCCTTGTGGCGACGGCCATTACTATATATGTCAAGGAATAAACTGATACTTCCATTTTTGAGCACTTTCTCACGTAGCTTGACAGGCTCTTTTTGTACATCGATTTTCTTTGCCATTTGATTACAGTATTAGTCGTTACTATTCAATTTTTGTCCCCCGAGAATCCCGAGGGACAAAAGGGACAAAATTTTAGTGCCTTTTTTGTCTCGGGGGACCATCTGGGGGACAAAATTAAAACAAATATCTGATACTGCAAAATAAGCAACGATTTCGCATACAAAGAAACGCAAATACCGCAATCTGCTGTTTTATAGCATTTTAATTGCTGATATTTGCGTTTTATACGGTTTTCTTTGCATCCGTTTTCAATTCAAAAAAGTGCCATTTATTTTCCGATGCAGAAATGCTTGAAGATGTTTTGAAGGACGGAGTCGGTGGAGACTTCGCCGACGATGTCGGAGAGGTGGTGGATGCACTCGCGGAGGTCTTGGGAGATGAAGTCTCCGGAGAGTTGGAGGGGGAGGCCTTCTTGAACGCGGTGGATGGCGGCGAGTGCTTGGCTGAGGGCTGCGAAGTGGCGGGTGTTGGTGACGATGGTGTTATCTCCTGAACATTGAGGGATGCAGGGGGAGGTTGCGAGACTTTCTTTCAGTGTGTTGATACCTTTGTTTAGTTTGGCGCTGAGAAGGGCGGTTTCAATCTTGAGGCAAGAAGAAACGTTTTCGTTATTGGTGGATAGGAATTGGGTAATTTCTGTTTCAATTGTAGAGGTGATTTGCTCAGAAGATTCATCCACCTTGTTGATGGCGATGATGAGGTGTTTGTCGGTGGTTGCCGAAAGGATGTCTTCGCCGAGGTCTTTAAGCGTGTCGGCAATCTGATTTACGTCAATCATCCAAATGATGATGTCCGCTTGCTGGAGTTTTTCATAGGAGCGTTGGATTCCGATACTCTCAATAGCATCTGCCGTTTCACGAATACCCGCCGTGTCAATAAAGCGGAACGTCGTACCGTTGATAATCATCGTGTCTTCAATGACGTCACGTGTAGTGCCGTGAATGTCCGAAACGATGGCGCGCTCTTCTCCCAAGAGGGCATTGAGCAGGGTAGACTTCCCCGCATTGGTTTGTCCTACAATAGCAACGGGAATACCCTTTTTAATGGCATTGCCCACTCGGAATGATTGTACGAGTTCGCTGAGTTTGTGCTCAATGATGGTTGACAAATCAAGGAGTTCTGTGCGGTCGGCAAATTCGAGGTCTTCGTGGTCAGAGAAGTCGAGTTCTAACTCCATGAGCGAGGTGAGGGTAAGAAGTTTGTCTCTGAGTGCGCTCAATTCCTTGCTAAATCCTCCACGCATTTGGTTCATTGCCACACGGTGACTTGCGGCTGAGTCGGACGCAATTAAATCTGCTACAGCTTCAGCTTGGCTTAAGTCCATCTTGCCATTCATGAAGGCACGCTTCGTAAATTCACCGGGTTCGGCAAGTCGGCACCCATTGGCGATGAGCAAGTGGAGCACTTCGCGAAGAATGTACTCCGAACCGTGGCAAGATATTTCTGTGCTGTTTTCGCCTGTGTAGGAGTGGGGCGCACGATAAACGCTCACGAGCACTTCATCAATGATTTCGCTCTTCTCGTTTACGATGTGTCCGAAAGTTTGGGTATAGGCTTTTCGTTCTGCAAGTGGTTTCCCATTTACAGAACGAAATATTTTATCCGTAATTTCTATGGCATTCGGTCCTGAAGTACGAATCACTCCGATAGCTCCGCCGTGAGCCGTTGAGATAGCGCAGATTGTCATAATTATTGAGTAAGTAAGAAGGCACTTTTGAGGGCTTTCTTTACTAGGATTTACTTGAGAAAGAACTAAATTGTTGTGGAAAAAAATCTGTCGGACATATTTCAAATTAAGTCCGAGATAATTGAAATTCTCTCGGACTTAATTTTTACTAATAAGGCATTATTATTTTACGCATCCAATAATTTCGTGGATGTCCTTCACACCGTGGTTGTCCATCCATTCGTTGATACCGTTTACAACCTTTACGGTAATAGCAGGATCGATGAAGTTTGCCGTACCAATTTCAATAGCAGTAGCACCTGCCATAAGGAATTCGATTGCATCCGTAGCATTCATGATACCTCCGAGGCCTACGATTGGAATGTTTACTGCCTTTGCCACTTGCATCACCATGCGGAGCGCTACGGGCTTTACGCAAGGGCCGCTAAGTCCACCTGTTCCAATGCTGAGTTTTGTGCAACGACGTTCGATATCAATAGCTGTTCCCATAAGTGTATTGATGAGCGAAACGCTATCAGCTCCTTCTGCTTCAACTGCCTTTGCAATGTCGGCAATGCTGGTCACGTTGGGCGAAAGTTTTACGATGAGCGTCTTGTGGTAGGCTTCTCGTACAGCCTTCACTACCGTTGCTGCACCTTCGGGAGTCACACCGAATGCCATGCCGCCATTCTTCACGTTGGGGCAAGAAATATTGAGTTCAATAGCAGGAATACGCTCTAATGCGTCAATGCGTGCGGCGCATTCGGCGTAATCTTCAGGCGTAGAGCCCGACACGTTCACAATGACGTTGGTGTCTAAGTCCTTCAACTCGGGATAAATGTTTTCGCAGAAATAATCAACACCCTTGTTCTGAAGTCCAACGCAGTTGAGCATGCCTGCAGGAGTTTCCGCCATACGGGGATAGTCGTTGCCCTCACGAGGATTAAGGGTTGTGCCTTTTACAATAAAACCACCAAGGTCTTCGAGGTTGATAAAGTCGGCAAATTCGATGCCGTAACCAAATGTACCTGAAGCAGTCATTACGGGATTCTTAAGGCTGAGGTTGCCTATGTTTACTTGTAGATTTGCCATGGTTTACCAATTAAGTTTTTTGCTGTTAAACACGGGACCTTCCTTGCATACGCATACGTTATGTCCTTCACCGTCCTTTTCTACGCAACAGAGGCAGGCGCCAACTCCACATGCCATCATATTTTCGAGCGATACTTCACACTCACAATTCGCAGTGCGTGCCCATGCCGCAACGGCCTTCATCATGGGTTTAGGACCACAGGTTGCAATGAGGTCAAACTGCTCCTTATTTAATATTGAGTGATTCGTAACAAATCCCTTTTCGCCCAATGTTGCATCTTCGGTAGTGGTATAAACATTGCCGATAGCCTCGAAGAGGTTAAGTTGCATTAAGTCACCCGCAGAGCGTCCGCCGAGGAGGAATGAGGGCGTGTGACCAACTTCCTTCAAGCACTTGCCGTAGTAGAGTAGGGGAGCAGTACCCACACCGCCACCTACGAGCAACACCTTCTTGCCCTCGCCCTCGGGCATGCTAAATCCGTTGCCCAAGGGGAGCACACAGTTGATAGTGTCTCCAACGTGGAGTTCTGACATATACTTGGTACCGTTACCTACGATGTGAATAAGCAACCATAACTCGTCCTTTTCTTTGTCAATATAATTAATGGAGATGGGTCGGCGCAAGAATGTCTCCGAACTTCCTGCTATGAGGAGTTCTACAAATTGTCCCGCACGCATTTCGGGAAGTGCGCCCTGAGGATTATTGAGTTTTAATAGTACGTATCCGTCTCGTGGAAATTCTTTTCCCACAACACAAAGATCAAGTGCGTATTTTTTTAATTCCTTCATATAATGGATTATATATTTTAATAAATGTGCGTTCGGAATCTACTTGTGATTTCAATTATTTGACAAGCGGGATTTGCTTATAATTCGCAGAGGTATTTTCAGTGCAAAAGTAGTTATTTTGCATTGAATAGGTATCAAAACTTTCATAAAATACCTTTTCTGTTGCACTTTTTATTTGATTTTTGATTTTTTTTTGAAAAACACTTGGTCGTTACAAAAAAAGTTTCTACTTTTGCATCGCTTTTGAGAAGAACGGGCGCATAGCTCAGCTGGTTCAGAGCATCTGCCTTACAAGCAGAGGGTCGGCGGTTCGAATCCGTCTGCGCCCACACTTAATTCCAATCTTCTCATTAGCAACCTCGAAAATCGGGCGCATAGCTCAGCTGGTTCAGAGCATCTGCCTTACAAGCAGAGGGTCGGCGGTTCGAATCCGTCTGCGCCCACTTTAGTAAGCGAGGAAGAAGTAAATTCTTTCTCGCTTTTTTATATATGATTATAGGCCGCGGATTTATGGTCAACGGATTTACAAAAAACGAAAGAGGAAACACTTTTAATGTTTCCTCTTTCTTTGTCGGGGCGACCAGATTCGAACTGACGACCCCCTGCTCCCAAAGCAGGTGCGCTAACCGGACTGCGCTACGCCCCGTGGTTTTCTCTGAAACCGAGTGCAAAATTAGTAATAAAAACTGAATCTGCAAATATTTAGTCAACTTTTATTGCTTTTGTAGGTTGGATTTTTGAAATAATATGCGTGGGGATAAGTAATGTTGCCATTATTATGCACATTGTTGCAATATTTACGACCAACCAATGTTCGATTGTTAGTATTGCCGGCACTTTGTTTAGGTAGTATGTTTCGGGGTCAAGACTGATGATATTGCTTTTGCAAAGCAGAATCAATGCGCCTCCGATAATGTTGCCTATGATGATTCCTTTGAGCATTATTTTAAGCGACAGTTGTATAAAGACATTCTTAAGTTGTGTTTCCGAAGCTCCTAATGCAGTTAGTATGCCAATTGTTTGTGTTCGTTCGAGTATTATAATAAGTATGCCGCTTATCATTGTAAATACTGCCACTCCAAGCATGAGGATAAGTATTACCCATACATTGAGGTCTAACATATCCAGCCATGAATATATTTGCGGATAATGCTCTCTTGAGTTGAGTGTGCTTAAATCTGGTTGCGCTATGATGATTTTTCCTACTTCGTACTGCGTATCTTCCAAAATGTCCTTGTCTCTGATTTTGATGTCCAACTGGCTAAATTGGTTTTTATCCCAATTGTTTAACTTGTTGACAGTGTAGCGGTCGGTTATTGCAAAGTTGGCATCAAATTGTTTGAGATGGGTTTCGTAAATGCCGACGACATTAAAGCGTCTTGTCTTTATACTTTCGGAAAAGAAGTAGGCATAAATTTTATCGCCCAGTTTGATTGAGTGGCGTTGCGCAATTTGTTTTGATATTAAAATTTCGTTCGACGAACTATCGGAAGAAAGAGTGGGGAGTTTCCCCTCTACAATGTGTTGTTTCAAGAAGTTGGTGTCATAGTTTTCGTCTAATCCTCTCAATGTGACGGACGAGAAATTCTCGTGGGTTTTGATAACACCGTTCTTTTGCGACACGCGTTGTATGTGGAATACGTTTTCGAGATTACTAATTTTTTCCTGTAAATTTTGGGGTATTGATATTGGGTAGGCTTCTGGTAATTGTAGCGAATGTATGTTTAACACCTCTATATCGCTTGCAAAACCATTGACTTTATTGCTTACGTTTTGTTTGAATCCAACAACTATAGCAACAGAAATCAGCATTGCAGCTATACCTAACGCTATGCCAGCAATAGCGATTGTTATTGCTGGCATAGATGCTCCTCGTTTATTGTTATTTTTTGATTTATAAAGTCGGCTTGCTATGAATTTCATTCCAAATTGTTACGAAGGGGTATTATAGTGTTCTTCCTGGGTAGTTCTCGAGTGCTATCTTTAAAGCTTCGAGTGCGTGGATAAGGTCTTCTTTTTTAAGAACATATGCAATGCGCACTTGGTTTTTACCAGCTCCGGGGGTTGTATAAAAGCCTGCTGCAGGTGCCATCATCACCGTGTGTCCTTCATGGCTGAATTCGGATAAGCACCATTCGCAGAATTTTTCAGCATCATCAACGGGTAATTTTGCTACTGTGTAGAAAGCTCCCATAGGGATAGGGGAGTAAACTCCGGGGATTCTGTTTAGTCCGTCAATAAGGCACTTTCTTCGTTCCACGTATTCGTCATAAACTTCAAGACTGTATTCATGAGTAGCTTCGAGCGATGCTTCTGCTATGAGTTGTCCGATAAGAGGGGGACTAAGGCGTGCTTGGCAGAATTTCATTACCGCATTTCTTACTTCTACATTTTTGGTGATGAGCGCTCCGATTCGTATGCCACATTCGCTGTATCTTTTTGATACAGAGTCAATCAGTACCACGTTTTGTTCTATGCCTTCCAGGTGGCAAGCTGAGATATATGGCGAACCTGTGTAAATAAATTCGCGATATACTTCGTCTGAGAAGAGGTAAAGGTCATATTTCTTTACAAGGTCGCGAATCTGATTCATTTCGCGGCGAGTATAAAGGTACCCTGTCGGATTGTTGGGGTTGCAAATCAATATTGCGCGTGTACGCTCGTTGATGAGTGCTTCAAATTGTTCTACCTTGGGCAGGGCAAATCCTTCTTCAATTGTTGTGGCGATGGTACGGATTTTTGCGCCCGCAGATATAGCAAATGCCATGTAGTTGGCATAGGCTGGTTCGGGTACAATAATTTCGTCTCCGGGGTTAAGGCACGACAGGAATGCAAAGAGCACAGCTTCCGAACCTCCCGAAGTAATGATGATGTCGTCTGCGTCAAGGTGAATATCGAATTTTTCGTAATAGTGAGTTAGTTTTTCTCGGTAACTTCTGAAACCTTGACTCGGACTGTATTCAAGAATTTTTCTGTCAATGTTTTTCAGCACGTCCAATCCCTCTTGTGGTGTTGGGAGGTCGGGTTGTCCGATGTTAAGATGATATACCTTGATTCCTCGTTCCTGTGCAGCCGTAGCTAACGGAGCCAATTTGCGTATGGGAGACGAAGGCATTTCTATTGCACGTTCAGATATGTGTGGCATATGCTTAAATGTATTTTGTTCTTGTGATTACTATTTTTATGCTTATAATGAAGTTTTCTTCTGCAAAAGTAATATTTTATGAAAAATAAGCGTACTATGATAGTGAAAAACCTTCTGTTTTGCATGTTAGATATGCTAAAATATCTTACTTTTGCATTGAAATGCAGGTAAACTTACATGTTTCCTTCTTTTGAATACAAATATAATGATGGCAAACGCTTAACGCTAAGTTTGTATTTTTATGTGCAGATTTTGTCTGAATAAGGACTTTTCATCTGTTCTGTAGTGCAGATAAGTGTTGGAGTGTTGACATTTTTCAAATATTTCAGATTATGAAAAGCGATCGCGAAACGATGCGTTATTTAAAACTTTTGGCCAAGGATTTTCCGAATGTGCCCAGTGTTACTCAAGAGATTATTAATCTTGAGGCGATTATGCATTTGCCTAAATCTACAGAGCATTTTCTGGCTGATTTGCATGGTGAGAACGAGGCTTTTGAGCATGTTTTGCGTAATGCTTCGGGGTATATTAAGCGCAAGGTGTACGAAATATTTGCATCTTCTTTGGCTGATGAGGATATTAAGGAACTTTGCACCTTGATTTATTATCCAGAGAAGAAGTTGGAACTTGTCATAGCCAGCGGGCGCAATATGCCCGAATTCTATCAATTGACTTTGAACAGATTGATTGAGGTTTGCCGTATTGTTTCGTCTAAGTATACACGCTCAAAGGTGCGAAAATGTTTGCCCGAGCAGTTTGCATACATTATCGAAGAACTGCTTCACGAATCTACTGCTGGGCACAATAAGCAAGCATACTATAACATCATTATTCAAACGATTATTGGCACTCGCCGAGCGGATAAGTTTGTGACGCAGTTATGCTATTTGATACAGCGTTTGGCTATTGACCGCTTGCATATTCTCGGCGATATTTTTGATCGCGGACCGGGTGCCCATCTCATTATGGATTCGCTTTGCGATTATCATCATTTTGACATTCAGTGGGGTAATCACGATGTGCTATGGATGGGTGCAGCTGCCGGTAATCCCGTTTGTGCAGCGGCGGTGATTCGCTTATCCTTGCGCTATGCCAATACCAAGACGCTGGAAGAAGGCTATGGTATCAACATGGTTCAGCTTGCAACCTTTGCGATGGAGACTTACGCTGACGACCCCTGCCTTATCTTCAAACCCTTTATAGATGCAGATAGCGGACCGCTCATGCGCGTCAAGACGCAGCGCCTTGTCACACTGATGCATAAGGCCATTGCTGTAATTCAGTTTAAACTCGAGGGGCAGATGTATAAAAAACATCCCGAGTGGAACATGCAACACAGATGTTTGCTCGAGCTCATGGATCTTGATAAAGGCGAAATTCAATACGAAGGTAAGTCGTACGTACTTCAAGATACATTTTTCCCCACCATTTCCCCCGACGATCCTTATCGCCTCACGGAGGAGGAACAAGACATTATGGACAGCCTTGTTAGGTCATTCTGTGCCAGCGAGCGTTTGCAGCGCCACATGCAATGTTTGTTGATTCATGGCGGAATGTATTCCGTATGTAATTCCAACTTGTTGTTCCATGCATCTATTCCGCTGAATGAGGATGGAAGTCTGCGCGAAGTCAATATTTTGGGTTCGTTCTACAAAGGTAAAGACCTTATGGAGAAGTTAGAACAACTTGTGCATTTGGCTTATGAGGACGCAGCTGATGAAGATGAGAAATCCTATGCACGCGACTTTTTCTGGTACATGTGGTGTGGAACGGATAGTCCCTTGTTCGACAAGTCGAAGATGACCACCTTCGAGCGCTATTTTATTGCCGATAAGCAAGTTCATGTTGAGGAAAAGGGCTGGTATTACAAACTGCGCAATGATTCTAATATCTGCGACTATATTTTGGATGAATTTGGCGTTGTAGGCAATCATCGTCATATCATTAATGGTCATGTTCCCGTCAAAGTGGGTAAGGGTGAAAATCCGGTTAAGGCAGATGGTCGCCTGATGGTTATTGATGGTGGATTCGCGCGAGCTTATCATTCCACAACGGGTATTGCTGGCTACACTCTTGTTTATCATAGTCGTGGTTTTCAGCTTGTGCAGCATGCCCCCTTCAATTCTGCCGAACAGGCCGTGGCAGAAGGTACGGACATTCAGTCTATCACCACTCTTGTAGAATCTTCCGATCGTCGTATGCTTGTAGCCGATACAGACATGGGGCGCAAGTTGCGTGAGCAGGTGGGCGACCTTGAACGCTTGCTTAGAGCATATCGTAAAGGCTGGATTAAAGAACAGTAGATTTTAGGTATCAAATAGCGCATGAAACTTAAGTAATTTTCTTATAGCTTTATAGATGCTATAGTATTTATAGATGCTATAGTATTTATAGCTGCTATAGTATCTTGCGCCTCACAACCTCATAACCTTACAACCTCATAATGAAATCATTAAAAGAATTATTCAGAATTGGCTACGGACCTTCATCATCGCATACGATGGGGCCTCGTACAGCAGCCGAACAATATCTTTCAAAACATACTGATGCTTCGCATTTTCGTGTTACGCTTTACGGTAGCCTTGCTGCAACAGGCCGTGGCCACTTAACCGACCATGCCATCCTCAGCGTATTGGGCGAAGACCGGTGCGACATCGTTTGGCGTCCAGAAATCGTTCTGCCTTATCACCCCAATGGAATGAAGTTCGAAGTGTTGGACGCTTCGGGTGCGCCTCGCGAACCCTGGATTGTTTACAGCGTAGGCGGAGGTGCTTTGGCGGAGGAGGGAGTCAGTGCACTTCAAACTCCCGACATTTATCCCCTCGACCATCTTAACGACATTATTGCTTGGTGTGATGAACGCGGACTTTCCTATTGGCAATATGTTGAGCAATGCGAAGAGAGCGACATTTGGGATTACCTTAGCGAAGTGTGGAAGGCCATGCGCGAGGCGGTTGAAAGAGGATTGGAAACCGAAGGTGTGCTCCCAGGAGGATTGAATCTTCGACGTAAAGCCCCTCATTATTTTATTAAGGCTAAGGGATACAGTTCCAATTTGCAGACGCGAGGACTAGTCTTTTCGTATGCCCTGGCGGTGACTGAAGAAAATGCCTCCGGCGGTCGTATTGCTACAGCCCCTACCTGCGGTTCATGCGGAGTTGTACCCGCTGTGCTCTATCATATTCAGCAGAGTCGTCAGTTTAGCGAAAAGCGCATTCTTCATGCGCTGGCTACTGCAGGACTTGTTGGTAATATTGCCAAATCTCTGGCATCTATTTCCGGTGCTGAAGCCGGATGTCAGGCTGAGGTTGGAGTGGCATGTGCTATGGCTGCGGCTGGTGCAAATTATATCTTTGGCGGTAGTTTGCAAACCACTGAATATGCTGCCGAAATGGGACTTGAGCACCATTTTGGCATGACTTGCGACCCCATTTGTGGACTTGTGCAGATTCCTTGTATAGAGCGCAATGCTCATGCTGCTGCCCGTGCGCTCGATGCTAATATCTATGCTACTTATGCCGAAGGGCAGCATCGCATTAGTTACGACAAGGCAGTTCAGGTGATGAAAAAAACGGGACACGACCTTCCCTCGCTTTATCGCGAAACGTCAGAAGGCGGTTTGGCTGTAGAGTACCACAGATGATGAACCATTTCTTTTAGGACATCATATAGACGAGTAAATCTTCTTTCTCACGAAATGAAAAAAACATGAAAAAGAGTGTTCTATCCCTTTTATTCTTTGTTTCTTTACCGGTGTTCTCAAACGATGAGTCATCTGCGGTTGCTAAAGACAAGGACGGCACTTCTTACAATGCGCCAACTGCCAGTCTCGTTGCAGCTACGCCGGTCTATTACCTCACCACCTGGCTTCACAACGGTAGGCGCGATGCTTATCCGCTCAGTGAACATCCTGTTATCACCTATCGAAATAACCTATTACAGATATCTACACAAAGTCAAACCATCGAATATGCCGCAGTGGATGTAAGAAAGTTTACGCTTTCCGACAGAGATGAATCAAGCGAAGCTCCGCTGCTTTTAGGCGATGTGAATGCTGATGGTAAGGTAAATGTGGTGGATGTTTCGAGCATTGTAGGCATTACGCTTAACAACGATTTCAGCGATGTGGCAGATGTCAATGCCGATGGAAGTGTGAATGTGGTTGATGTGTCGTCAGTTGTAGGCATGATTCTTAATCAAACAGCCAATAGTGACATGGGAGTGCTCGTGGTGCGCACCAACAAGCAGCGTTCATCGCTTGTAGCAATGGAGAACATGCGTTTAGAGGATGGCGTAGTGCAGTTCTCGTCATGTCAACCTGCCGAAGAGGTTAAAGTGTTCAACGAAAGTGGCGAGCAAGTTGCATCCTATCGTGCAGATGCACATGGCACCATACTCCTATATATCAATGATTATTCAGCAGGAACATATATAATCAAATCCGGCACGACTACGCATAAGGTAATGTTGAAGTAAACAATAAAGAGAGCACATGCCGCTGTTTTAGCATACTAAGAACAATCAGTTTCAAACTCTAATCTCATTGAGTTACATTACGTCTTCGTAATTTAATAAACATGGATTTCTGCTTTTACTTTTTTCGTGCATTTCAATTTTTTGCCCTGTAATCTGGGTTGCAAAAAGCGCCTTTTTTGTAAGTTCGGAAATAGCAAAAGAGGGTGCGAAACTGTTAACTTTTGTAAAAATGGCGCGAAATGCAGATTTGGAAATCGCTGAAAAATGATGTATATTTGCATAAAGGTTGAGGAGGGCAGTGCTGCCCTCCTTTTTTTGTGACCTTTCTCCTGAAAACATCCTTTGAAGAAGGATTTTCTTCCTTTTAAGTAGGAAATTTTTCCTTTTAAGTAAAACGTTTTTCTTTTTAAGAAGGAAAAAATCGCGCTGTTTTCGGAAAAAATTTGTTAAACAACGTAAGAATTTCTTAACAGAAGTTAAAGTTTTAAACTTTTTTACTTTTTGAGCGACGTTAAGAGATGTTAAAAATTTTGACAAAGCGATTTTGTCAAAATTTAGTAAACAAGCGAGGGAAAAGGAGAAAGGAGAAAGGAGAGACCATCCGGATTGGTTACCTTAAAACCTTACAAGCGAAGCAACCTAATAACCTCATAACCTCAAAATAGTAGACGAGATGGTTAGACTCGAACGCTGGCATGCACGCTGCAAAGCCTTAAAAACCTCAAGACCTTAAAACCTCATAACCTCACCTTATAACCTCAAAAGTATATGACGCTGAAAGCGTCACCGCTCAATAACCCCAGGTACACGTCAGTGCACCCGGGGTATTAATGCGTGGGTATGTGCACCCTGAATGGGTGCCCCAACACTCTGTTATTCATTACTTGTTGCTCGGGCACCTCTTCAAGGTGCGCATCTCTGTTTGGTTTGGCCGGGGGTATTCGCTACGCTCAAACCACCCGGCAATGAGCGGAGACGCCTTCAGCGTCTTAACCATTCGGATTCTGTAGATGCTCAATACGACATACATTTCAAAAAAGTTTCTACTTTTTCTATTCTGAATACCCTACCCAATAGGACGTCTCTTCACATTACGTTTTCCTGCAACAAAAAACTGCTTTGTTTATTCTCACACAGACTTCACGGACTTTCACAGACTTTCGCGAGCCTTGCTCGCACCATCCGGATGGTTAGTTGTTCTCTGTACTCTGTGCTCTGTACTCTAAAATAGTTGTACTCTGTACTCTTAAATGCTGCATAGCCCTCATAACCTTAAAACCTTAAAACCTCATAACCTTAACTTAAAACCTCATAACCTTAACTTATAACCTCACAACCTTACCTTAAAACCTCATAACCTTAAAGCGAAGCGACCTCACAACCTCAAAAAAATAAACCGACAAAGCAATCACTCGCTTTGCCGGTTTCACTTTTTACCAAAGTTTTTTAAAACTTATCGCTGACGCACGAATTCCAGTTTTCCGCCATGTATGTAGAAGCCCGTCTGGGCAGGTTTCTTGTTCAGGCGCACACCCTGGAGTGTGTACCACGCATCGGGCGCATACTGAATATCGAGGAGCGTTTCAATACCCGTCGGGCGTACACCACCAATCTTGAGCGTAGCGCTGCGCTGAGGATTGGATGTGAAGACATAAGCCTCGAAAGGACGCACGTCGCGCTCGTTTGCCACGAACACAGCACCGGGCATGCAGTCGCCCTCGTAGAGCACGTTGTAAATCTCATCGTTGAGCGTATATACCTTCGACTGCTCTTCGATAGCCTCATACGTTCCGCGAAGAACGAATGTCTGCGACGGAGAGAGGTCAGGACGAGGCGTAGCCTTGATTTGCGCATCCGTAGCCGAGAACACCACGTCGCCGGAAATATTGTAGTCGGCATCGTACTCTTCGCTGTTGGGCATCGCTATGATAACAGGACGGTCGGCACGGATGGTGCTCACCATTTCGAATTCGCCCTTAACGTTGAGTTCTGCCACCCAGCATCCGAGGGCATCGTCGCTGCGCGTGCCACCAAAGGGTGCTATGCTGCGTTCGCCATGCTGAATATACTCAACATCGAAAGGCACTACCATGCCTTCCCAACCGCCGGAAAGTCCGACTGCCGTTGTCTTCGCAAAGCGCTTCGTGAAAGTAATCGATTTTGCCACATAGTCGTAGGGTGCTTCGTAGGGACGAGCGTCCACGAGCGTAATCGTTTCAGCCACACCGTTTACGACAACGTTGCCGGCATAGTCACCTTCCTGAGGCGTAAAGACAACGAGGTTGCCATGCTGCTCGGGAGTGTCGAAACAGTCGGCATCAGCATCTGCCTGCGACTTCCAGTCCACCCAAACCAAATCCGTACATCCTTCGAACGCACCCTTACCGACAGAAACGACGCTTTCGGGAATGACGATGCTCTTGATATCCGAATTCTTGAACGCACCTTCGGCAATATGCGTAACGGGCGTTCCGTTCAGTTCGGAAGGAATCACTACATCGCGCACTGTGCCATCCATAGTTCCCTTAATCGTAAGCGTGCCATCGTCGTTGAGTTCGTATTCTACGCCCTGATTGTCCACCTGATTCTGCAACGCTTCAACTTCTCTAAATATCCAACCAGCAAAACTTAATGATTCTGGTTCAAAATTTGTATCACAAACAATGTCGCCACTTGATCCATATCCACTATAGTTTGAATTAGCATAGATTACTGCATCTCCTACCATAATCGCAAATGCGTTATTACCCAAAGGTTCAACACGTGTTCTAACAGGTTTTTCAGACATCAATACTCCTTCAAACGGTTTCAACCACGACCTTGTTTTGTTGCTCCGCGCCGATTGAGTTACCACTTCCTCTATGGCAAAACAATTACCTTCGTCTGTTAATGTCCATGAATTAATGACAATTCCTGGGCGCCCCCCATCCTGCGTATTCAACACCTGATTGCCAACACCAAGTTTCCAAGGGTAATGCGCATTGTCATCCAACTTTTGAATAGTCAGAGGAGTTATGGTAGTTTCATCGTATCGTCCATCAACACCAACAAACTTCTGCGCACCTACACTATAAAGGTAATAGTTTCCATCTTTATTAATAATTTGGAACTGCTGATTGGGGTCGGCTGCATTAAATGTAACGTGATCAAAATTTTTACCGGTATTAGCACAAATTTGATTAGGAAAACTTTCGTCATAAAGAAGGGAAGCACGTGCAGTCCTCAACGTATAAAACTTATCATTGCTGAATTCCGACCATTTAGTACTAATTTTATCCACTTCCTCTATGACAAAACTATTACCTGCATCTGTAGCTGTCCACGTATCAATGCGAATTCCGGTAGAAACTTGATTCACAGTTTGCGTATTCAACATCTTATCGCCAACACCAAGTTTCCAAGGATAAAGAGCGTTGTTATCCAACTTTTGAATAGTCAGAGGAGTTGTAGCAGTTTCATCGTATTGTCCATTAGCACCTACATACTTCTGCGCACCTACACTATAAAGATAGTAGGTTCCATTTTTGTTAATGATTTTGAACTGCTGATTGGGGTCAGCTGCATTATACGTAACGTGAGCAACGCTTGTACCGGTATTACAACAAATTTGATTAGGAAAACTTTCGCTATTAAGAAGGAAAGCGCGTGCAGTCCTCAGCGTATAAAACTTTCCATCGCTGAATTCCGACCAATCAGTAATACTATTACTTTTACCCACTTCCTCTATTGCAAAACAGTTTCCATTATCAGTAAATGTCCACCAATCCACAAGTACCCCCGAACTCTTCATTCCAGGTATTTGTGTGTTAATTCCTTGACTACCAATACATAATTTCCAAGGATAATAAGGATTATCTTCCAATTTCTCTATATTCAAAGGTGTTGTAGCAACTTCATCTAACAAACCATCAGCACCTACATACTTTTGCGCACCTACGCTAAAGAGATAATAATTCCCATTTTCATTAATGATTTTAAACTGTTGATTAGGATCCGATGCATTGGGTTGTACCTCAAATCTATCATTTGTATTGGTACATATTTGGTCTGGGAAACTCTCATCATAAAGTAGGAACGCTCTTTTAGTCGCTATAGTATAAATTTTATCATTACTAAATTGCGACCACTCTGTTATACTATTTAAGCGGGGAACTGAGAATTTACAAACCTTTTCATCAAACACGAATACTTTTCCTTCGGGAGTATAAATTCTCGGTTCAGCAATATGCAAACTATAACTTCCAGGAATTACATCTTTTGCGGCTTTTAAAGTAAGTTTCACAATATCTCCACTACTACAACCAATGTTTGCATTTCCATTAGGACTAAGTGTAAATAAAACTTCGTTGTCAGATACATTAGTATAAACTACGCTATGAGAATTTTCTGCACGTGAACCTGTACGAGCATCTATTATTTCAAAACCTTCAGGAAGATATATTGTAAAGTTCAACTCACTTACAACGTCGTTAGGATTCCATAAATTGACATTCACTTCTGCTGTACCATCACTCTCTATAAAAAACCACTCGTCTAAGTTAATACTACCATCCGAATTTTCTCTCTTCGCAAGATAAGTGTTGGAATAAGCATTCTTGAAAACAACGGTTCCATCTTCATTCACAGTAGGTATCCACTGGAAAGCCGGATTACTTTCTTCGAGCGTATTCCAAAGGAGTTCTCCCGCCTCATTCACATAGATAGCCTTGCGCACACCCTGCAAACCAAAGAAAATAGGACATTCTATATAGTAAGACTTTACGTTTTCCTGCTCAGGAACTTTATTGTCGGGCGCTGAAGACGAAACAACGAGCGTTGCATCAACAATAGAGCCACCATTGGCAAGAATACCATTACTTCCCGCGCACGTACCATCAAAACCGATGCGTCCTGCAGGGTCTATGCAATTCCAATCCACCTTAAAACGGATGCGATACGTTCCTTCTTGGGACGGAGCTGTAAATGCTGGCAGCTTCATTGTGCTACGCTCTCCACCCGTAAACGTCTCTCCCGCAGAATTCTCTCCCCTCTCTTCGTTATCGGGATTACCACTATAGAAGCTAAACGACATCACGTCTGTACCACTCTGGTCAATACCCGACTCATTGAACGAAAACTGTCCATCATTGTTAAGGTCGATATAGACGTAGCCATGCATCCATACACCTTGAAAATTTATAACAGCACTAACTGTTTCGTTAGGACGACACGTGAATACACACGTAGTGTCTGATGTTACATCCAGATAAGGCTGTACCTTATCAATATTTATCACCTGCTCACCGACAGAATTGGAACTAAAACTTATGTTTCTGATGTAGCGGTCGGTTCGCAAAGCTGCTGCCGACTTATCAAAATTTATCTTATAATCACCGTCTGCAGCCATGGTCTGCATCGCTACTGAGCAGAAAAAGAGTAGCGTAAAAAGTTTCCATTTGTAAGAAAATTCTCTAACAATTGAATGTACCAATCGGACTGAAGGTCGCATAATATTCATCCTTCTCATAACGTATTGATTTTATAATTAAGAATCTGAAGTTTCGCAAAGGCTCAACTTATTAGGTTATGAGGTCTTAAGGTTATAAGGTCTTAAGGTTTACCATTCGGGGTACTTAAAGCGTAGCGACCTCAGAACCTCAGAACCTGATTCAACTGAAACTTGCGAAAGTTGAGTTAATAATCAACTACATGATATGGCGCAAATTTAATAAAGTTATTTATATTTTTAATACTTATTAAGAAAAAAGTAACATTTTGAAAAACAAAAGTAGGATTTATAGAGGTGAAATGTACGAGAAGCAACGCTCGACGCACTCTTTCATCCTATTTTTCAATGGATTGGCTGAACACTTCCTTGCCCTCGGCATTGCGCACGGAGATGCGGATGTTGCCGTCGCTAAGGTCGATACGCGTGGCGTTTATGTGGCCCTGTTCCAACACGGGATAGCGGTTGTCATCGGGTTGTGCGGGGGCGTAGTGCAGGCGGTGAGTGTGGCCCGAAATCATGAGGTCGATTTTAGCATCGTTGAGGATGGGCATGAACTCGAGGTAGGCATCCTGGCAACCCTTCCAGTCGTCAATGCCTGCAAAGCCGTAAATCGGGAAGTGGGACATGACGATGCGGTACTTTGCCTGCTTGAACTCCTTGGAACGCACCACCTTGCGGAGCCACTCGGCTTGCTCCGTGCGGTAGGCGTCAAAGTCGATGAGTCCGGCATAAACCTCGTGGCGGTCGGCCTTGTCCTCGCCCACGTCGAGCATGATGACGATGGCGTCGCCTATGCGCTGCGCACCGTAAATGCAGCCCGACGACTGCGGAGCGTAGCGGCTGAAGTGGCGTGCGAAGTCGCCGCGCGTTTCATGATTGCCGCGCACCCACTGAAAGGCTTTCTCCGTGGCAAAGAGGCTGACGCAGGTGTCGATGAATGCCGTGAAAGGCGAGTGGCCCTTGCGCTCCATGTAACTCATCATGTCGCCCACGAAGAAAAAGGCGTCGCAGCTTTCGTAATCACAGGCACGCAGCAAATTTGCAAGTACGCCGGGGCGGTCGTGCATGTCGGCGGTGGCAAAGAGGCTGCTTCCGCGCTGTCGGGGATTGAGTGTGGTGAAGGAATATTGGGCAGAGACGGTATCGAGTCCGAACTCCACTTTGTAGGGGCGGAAGCGCTTTATTTCCTTAGCGTAGATGCGGTAGGAATAGCGCGTGGCGGGCTTCAGACCTTCGGCTTTGATGGCAAAAAATGTGGTGTCGGCAGCGCGAAGTCCGTCCATTTTCTGATAAAAGCGGAGTGTGTCCACAGCACTGCAAACTTCTACGTAAGCAACGCTGCGCTTCGAGGTGGTAAATACGAAGGTGGCGCGGTCGGCTGCTACGTCCTGAAGATAAGGTCCGTGGTCGATGCTCAGCGACTGCGCCTTGGTGGCTGCACAACCAAGCGTGGCTGTAAGCAGCAGGGAGAGGAAGTGTCGGAGGTTCATGGAAAATAATTAGTTTTTAGAAAGGAGAAAGGAGAAAGGAAAAAGAAGAAATAACCTTGCGGGAAAAGGAGACTGCGTAGCTGATGAGCGTAAGCGAGTAAAGGAGAGACCATCCGGATTGGTTACCTTAAAACCTCACAAGCGAAGCGACCTCATAACCTTATAACCTCAAAATAGTAGACGAGTTAATAGGTACGAGTAGACGAGATGGTTTGACACGAACGCTTGCATGCACGTTGGCATGCATCGTAGAGACATCTCTACGTAGGACATTATTCCATCGGGCATATCCTTGCGTATTCCTGCAAGAAAAAGTTTTGTTTATTCTCACACAGACTTCACGGACTTTCACAGACTTTTGCGAGCCTTGCTCGCACCATCCGGATGGTTAGTTGTACTCTGTGCTCTGTACTCTGTACTTTAAAAACACTCTGTACTCTATTCTCAGTACTCTTTAATATAAAACGACCGCAGCAATTGAAGTTTTGCCGCGGTCGTACGTTGTTTGTCTTATCTTACTTCGCAGAGATGCGGAGCTTGTAGTTCATCTTCTTGTTGGGCACCTTATATTTATTAATTGTGTCAACGCCACCACAAGATGCGTTGCCCACGCCGCGGTGGTAAGCATCAAAGTGGAGAACGGTGTAGGGACGTGCCTGAAGTTCCCACATGTGGTTAGTGTTCATGAGGTCGGCGTCCGTCCAGGGGAGAGCAGAGAAGCTTACGTTGCCTTCAGTCTCTATCTTGATGCCAAAGCCGCTGGCGTCGGTGAGGACGAGTTCGCGGAGTTCTTCGCGCTGACCTGTTGACTGGGGCTTCACGTAGCGTTCGTGCATTTCGCCAATCTTAGTTGAGTAGCGTCCGGCAAGAGCACCAGCCTTGCGGTCAGAGTAGTTTTCCCAAGGACCGAGGGCGTAGTAATCCACCTGCTTGAGCGTAGAGTCGATGGCGCAAACAAGGCCTGCTCGGCGGAGTTCGCCATGCTTGGGCGTAAATGTTGCGTCAACATCGAGCACTCCCTGCGGATAGAGCGTGTATGTGATGTCGGTGCGGCAGAGTTTGCCATCGCGCGATGTCGTAACGACGATGAGTCCGTTCTTTTCCTCAACATTGAACTGCGCTGTAGCGTCGAGTCCGTTGTTCGTGTTGTGGAACTTGTCGTTTTCAATCCAGCGGTGGTTGTCGTAAACAAAGCCGAGCTCGTCCATGATGATTTCGCGACCGCCGAAGCTGAGGTTTGTCATCACGCCTGTTTCGCTGTCGAAGATGGCACGCACCTTGTCGTTGCCGAGAATGTAGCGACCGTTTTGGTTGATGCCGTTGTCGAAGGCGCCCTTTGACTTAAGCGCTGCGAGGGGTGCGCGCTTCACGAGTTCGTATTGCTGCGTAGCTACTTCGTGGCCTGCGGCAGCAAATACCTGGTCGGCGGCATGCACTACGCGGAGCGTTACGAGCACTTCGTCGCCAGCCTTCTTAGCCTTAGCAAGTTTCACCTTGGGGAGCTTGATTGTGAGCGTACCAGCCTTGCCTTCGGCTGCTGCAGGGAGCGCAGTAGTCTTTGTGGCAACAACGGTGCCGTTCTTCATCACGTCGCAAACGAGGTTGAACGCTGACAGGCAAGTGAAGTTGTACTTGTTAGTGAGCTTCACCTCGATGGTGTTCTTCTTTTCGTCAACGCCGAGGAGTTCGAATGCGATAAATTCGTGCGCCGCCTTCACTTCCTTGAGCTTTGCGCTCTCATGGCGCGTTGCGGGAATGATACCGTTTGAGCAGAAGTTGCCCTGGTGAGGACCAGGGAAGTCGTAGCCTGTGCGCAGACGATAGATGCCGTCCTTGATTTCCTTGGGTTCGTAGATAGCTTGGTCCACCCAGTCCCAGATACATCCACCGATGGTAGAATTACTGTTTTCGATGGCTTCCCAATATTCAGTGAGGTTACCGATTGCGTTGCCCATGGCGTGTGCATATTCGCAGATGAACATGGGCTTGTCGAGGTTGCTCGTGTGCTGTTCCATCCAGTCCATACCGGGGTACATCTTTGAATAGAAATCGCTGTACTTGCTACCACCGTAGGGCTTGTCGATACGAGTGCCTTCGTAGTGGATGGGGCGAGAGTCGAGCGCTGCAGCCGCTTCGTAGCAGTCCTTGAAGTTCTTGCCGGCTCCGGCTTCGTTACCCAAACTCCACATTACGACAGAGGGGTGGTTGCGGTCGCGGAGCACCATGCGGTCGATGCGGTCAACGAAAGAGGGAATCCAGCTTTCGCGGTCGGAGATGGTTTGGTTGGCATGGTCTTCGAGGTCGGCTTCGTCGCAGCAGTAGAGTCCGTAGTAGTCGAACATAGCATACATGCGTGCAGCGTTAGGATAGTGCGAAGTACGGATGGTGTTGATGTTGTTGCGCTTCATGAGGAGCACGTCTTCGAGCATTGATTCTGTAGTCACAGCACGTCCGTAGAGGGGGTGAGAATCGTGGCGGTTGACGCCCTTGAAGAACACGCGCTTGCCGTTGATATACACGATTGAGTTTTCGATCTTGATGTCGCGGAAGCCATACTTTGTAGAGAACGCCATTTCTTCCTTGCCCGCAGCGTCTTTCTGAATGATGCGTACGGTGTAAAGGTTGGGCGTTTCGGCTGTCCATGCAAGAATGTTCTGGAGGTCGAATTCTACCGCTGCACGATAGCGAGTGAAGCCTGCGTCGAAGAGTCCGTAAACAACGTCCTTCGATGCTACGAGTTCGCCCTTGGGGTCGAACACCTTGACAGTGATGTTCTTCTTATCGTTATGGTGGCCCTGGATGGGGTCGAAGCGCATTTCCACCTGCATCGTTGCGTTCTTGTAGTCGGCAGAGAGCTTAGATGTGATGTAGTGGTCGCGTACGCTGACTGTAGGTACGTTGTAAACATATACGTCGCGGAAGATACCCGACATGCGGAACATATCCTGACATTCGAGGTACGAACCATCGCTCCAGCGGAACACTTCGACAGCGAGCGTGTTTTCCTTGCCCTTCTTCAGGAACTTCGTGATGTCGAACTCAGCCACGTTATTCGCTCCCTGAGAGTAGCCTACGTATTCGCCGTTGAGCCACACGTTTGCAGCAGAGTAGATACCTCCGAAGTGAAGGATTGTGCGCTGTTCGTTCCAATCGGCAGGCACAGAGAATGTACGTACGTACGAGCCAACGGGATTAATGCCGTAGTTCTTGCCACCGTCGTTGAAACCGGGGCGCGCCTTGATGAAAGGAGGTGTGTTGCTATGAGGATATTCCACGTTGCAATAGATGGGTCGGTCGTAGCCGTGCATTTCCCAGTTTGAGGGAACGGGAATTTCGTCCCACTTGCTCACGTCGTAACCTTCCTTGAAGAAGTCGAGCGGGCGCTGTGAGGGTTCGGGCACGAAGTTGAATTTCCATGTGCCGTTGAGCGTCATGTATTGCTTGTTGACGGGCTCTGTCCAGGGCGTTGCGTAGTAGGCAGCGTCGGCGAGCATGTCGGCTTCGGTTGCGTAAGGCATGTATGTTGCCACGCCCACTTCCTTGTTGATAGCGAAGACTGTTTCGTCTTCCCAGATGGGCGACTTAATCTTGGGTTTCTCTACCTGTTCGAAAGTGAACCATGCAGCCTTGTCGGCAGCATCGTAGGGAACGAGCGCCATCTTTCCGTCCTTCAACGCATACATTGTAGTGCCGCCGTTTGACTTCACTCCGGCAGAGAGGAAACGGTAAGCTCCGGGCATTTCTTCAACGGGTTGGAACTCCCAACGTGCGTTGTTCCACACGCCTTCCTGAGCTGCCCACTGGATGAGGTGCTTGATGCCCATGTTGTCGCCGCCGTCGTCAAAGTTCTGTGTGTAGAACGCACCGATAACGACGCGCTGCTTGAGGTCGAGCATCTTGATGTTCCAATACTGACCGCGGTTCATTGCGTCAACCGCTTCGCCCACAATGCGTGCATTGTTTTCGCCGCTGTCGCCATTACCGAGCACCAACTCGGGCTGCGCTACGCTGCGGATGCGGTAAGTGAGGTTGTCGTCAAAACCTGATACTGCTGAGGGCTTGAGTGCAAACATTGCGCTACGGTTGCCCTTCGCCTTGGCTTTGTCCATCAAAGCGAGTGTACCGTTCTTTTGAAGGTAAGCCGCCTTTGTGGGCTGGTTACTGGGCACGAGGTAGTAGAAACCATCGGCTGCGGCTTCGGTCTTCCAAAGCTGGAACTCGTCCGAACCATTGTTTTCGCCCATCTCCACCTTGCCGTTATCGGTGCAACGCACTGCTAAGTTTGAGAAAGGATTGATGATGCGCCAGCTTCCTGCCAACTCCGTTATGGTCCACTGCTGCAGACCGTCGGTTGTTGAAAGTGGAGAAATGGTTACGGCACCAGCCTGAGTGTAAGACACGGCTTTGCCCAACTGCGTTGCGGGCTCAAGCACGTAGAGGTTGCCCTTAACGAAAGTCTGAGCCAACGAACTTGTACCCACGCACACTGCCAAAGCAGCTGTGAGCAACATTCGCTTAAACTTGTTGATTACTCGCATAAGATTTTGGATTTAGTATTGATTATTTCGATTATATCTTTGTCGAAGTGGTTGCAAGGACAGCTGGAATACTCCGTTTTGCTTACTACGCATTCCACTCAGAGAGCAAAGATAATAATTTATTCTCAATAATACCACTTTACACATATTTATATTATACAAGAGGCTAATTATGCGGAAGAAGAACCTCATTTTCCCGCGATTCTTCACTGAAAATATGGGATAAGTGGAATAAAAAACAACTTTTTCATTTTCCATCAAAAAATGCCATTCTTTTCATATCACAAAACAACTTCGATTTACGCTCTACAAACAACTTCTTCATCACCGACACAATAAAATTAGCAGAATGTCAAAAAATCGTTTCCAATACCTTTGATTTTGTCATTTTCTATATTGGAAAATGAGCAATTTTGTCGTAAAAGCGCAGTTTTTTGTAAAAAAATGAAAAAAATATTTGCTACCGATGAAAAATAATTTACTTTTGCAACCCATATACAAAAACCAAAACAACAAAGATTTTAACGATTCTTTGTATTTCTTGAAACATACTAAAAACTAAAACTATACAAAAATGAAAAGATTTTTTCTTTATGCCGTAGCTTTATTGGCTACATCTGCAGGCTTTGTTAGCTGTGCAGAAGACAAGGTTGAGCCCAACCCCGTATTGACTGCTGACGTTGAAAGCTTCTCGCTCACTGGTTTGAACGAAACGCTTACTATCACGCTCACAGCTCCCGGTGCTTACGAAATCGACGCTCCCGAATGGATTACAGTAAACACTCCCGCTGCTCGCGCAAATAATGCAACTGCAGTACTCAAGCTCACTGCTCATGTAAATGATTCAGGTGCAGAACGCGCAGGCGAAATCGTATTCAAGAGCGCTGGTCTTACTTATGCAATTCCCGTTACACAGCCTGCAACTCCTGCTGGTAAGTATGTGTACAACGTAACTTCAGCTTATGGCGAAACATATAGCGACACACTTGTTGTTGATTGGAGCGGTGCAGAAGCTGAAGTTTTCAATCTTGGCAATATCGACCCCTTCTATGCATCGCAGGGTTACAAGTATAGCGATGGATTTAACTACGTAGATGCAGAATATGTTGCTGAAGACGGAGCACTCTACATCTATCCTATGACAGAAATCCACATGGGTGGCGCTCAGATTGGTGAATACTTGGTACAAGCAGCTTACATCTATACTTTCGGTATGACAGCAAGCCTTCAGGATGCTATGGCTGATATGGAAAACTTGCTTAACTACGGTATCCTCTACTCAGAAGATGATTATCAGACACTCTATATGCCCGGTGCATTTGTTTCTGTATTCGTTTCTGAACAGACTCCTAACGGAAGCCTCTTCGATGGTTTCAACGGTGGTATCACATTCACTCGTGTAACAGAATAATATTTCTGAAAAATAAAATAAAAAAAGCGTGCATAGCTCACAAATTTGAGCTTTGCACGCTTTTTCTATAAAGATATTATCAAGATTTCTTTATAAAATCCTCTATCGCATTTCATCGCAAGCCTCGATGAGTGCACGATAAATAGGACTTTCGCAAAGGATAGCCTTGTTGCCAACGAGGAAGAACTGCTTGCGAGCACGCGTAATCGCAACATTGAGTTTGCGGTCGATACTCACGCCCTCCACCTGCTGTAGCGACGACAGAATGTCGAGCTGATAGGGTTGCGAAATTGTGGTTGTAAAGAGGATGTAGTCGCGCTGCGAACCTTGGTAGCACTCCACGGTATCGATGGTCAGTTCGTCGACATCGGCAATGCCGAGTTCGCGCAGTCGGGCACGTATCATGCTGATTTGATTGCGGAAGGGCACGATGACTCCCACCTGCTTTCGGATATCGAGCGGCGTTTTGGCGCGAAGGTTCAGCGCAACGATGGCTTCCACCAACTTAGCAATAACCTCAGCCTCGGGACGATTGGCTTTCACATTGTCCACCACTTCTTCGGGCGCAACGTGGACAAAGCCCATGCGCGTTTGTGCCACAAATGCCTCGTAAGCCGACGTGGGCGTGGGATATGCCAACACTTCCTCTTGATGTTCGAGCGGCACGGGCTGCAGTTGGTTGTCGTAAAAATGGAGGTTTACGAAGCGAGCTATGTCACAGTGCATGCGGCCCTGGAACTGCAAAAATCCGATTGCCTGCTCCTCTATCCCGGCGTTGACTACGAAGTTGTGCAGTCGCTCAAAGAGGGAATTGCGCAAGTCGTTGAGCCCCATAGCGCGCAGTTGTTCGTCAGCAACAACGGTTTGTTCGGGGCGTTGCATGACGACGGCGGGTAATTGTTTGTGGTCGCCAATCATTACGAAGCGACGCACGGCATGAGGATGTGCGAGGAGGGGCATTGCCTGCGGTTCCAGCACTTGCGAAGCCTCGTCGATGATGGCAAGGTCGAAGTGCTTGATATTGAAGAGTTCGGTGTGGGCAGTGAGCGTTGCTATCGTACCTACTACCACCTGGTTGTTCCTGAGTAGCTCAGCCACTTCCTGTCTGTTCTGCAAGTTCTCCGCACGGTTGCTCAACAAGTTAGGGCGTACGCCCACGTCGCACGTTTGTTCGATGCCCAAGCGCAGGAAGTCCACCCCGCTTTGTTGCAACATGTGGCATATCTCATCGACGGCGCGGTTGGTGTAGGCTGTAAGCAGCAGGTTGCGCGGCGTGGCGTCCATGCAAGCCTGCGCTAAGAACTCCATCACCATCGCTCGGAGCGCAACGTTTGTTTTTCCCGTTCCAGGAGGACCTACCAACAAGTAGTAATCTTCGGCGCTGAGCGCAGACCGTACGATGTGATTGGTACGAACTCCGTAGTCTCCCCTCAGTTGGAAGTCGCTCTTGAATTGCGGTACTCGCTGCCCCAACAACAGTTCCTTGCGCGGCTTAGGTGCTTTGAGCAAAGCCAACAGTCCTCGATAGGCGGAGGCATATCCGCTGTCGGTGCTGTCTTTTTCGATGGCGTAATACGAATCTTTGGAGAAGAAGTCGAGGTTACGCTGCTTGTAGGTAAGATGCAAGCGCAATTCTGTGTCGGTGAGTTTTACGATATATCCGCGCACCAGCTGACGGTTTGCCACTCCGTCGGTCGAAGCGCTGCGCTCGTAGAGCTGCACCATGTCGCCCTCAGAGAAATCTGCGATGAATTTTTCGCCATAGTTGGGAACGCTGAACAGGATTTCGTCAATACCGTCTTCGCCGCTCAGTTCCTGTATCTGAAGGTTGATGAGGATTTCGCCCGCCATGATTTTCGACGTGAGGTCGGCGTTCCACACTCGTGCAAAACCGCGTGTAGAGTCAGGTCGCGGCTCGCCCATTTTGGAAAGAAACTGCTCGCGTGCCAGAAACGTGACGAAGTGCGTAAGGTAGTTGCGCTCCAGCGGAGTGGTTTGCTCGATGGCGCTCGTCACCTCCTGTATGGGCGGCATGATGGCGGCGATGAAGTTAGGATGAAGGTTGGGCGTGGTAATGATGTTTGCCGGTGTCAGTTGTTTCAGAATGTCTGCAGCTTCGCCATTGCGCAGACGCATTTCCTGATGCACAATCTCGTTACGCAGGTGGATGATGGCAGCCAGTTGTGTGCGTGCCACTCTGTCGGCAAGCATGAGCGGATAGCGTGAGTAGAGCAGGAAGGCGCTGATAGCGTCGCGCGGAATGTCAAAATTATAGTGCAGCATTTCGCGGTAGAGCGCCATTTGCAACAGGTGCTCGCTCCTCGACCTGATGGGCGGACGAAAATCCTCTGCCTTGCCGCTCTTGAGTTCCACAATCTTTAAGTGGTCGGCGGTCATCACGTCGAGACGTCCGCGCAAGCCCAACGTAGGGCAGATAAACGAGGGTTCGAGCAACACGTCGTCAAGCGCAATGCCTACTTCAGGCGAAGCATACACTTCGTTTACGACGCGTCGGATGTTCTCAAACTGCTTTGCAGCTTCGGCAAAGTAGGTTTTGTCAATCTCCTCCGGACGTTCGTAGCAGGCATAGTCGAGCAGCGATTGCTTGAAGTGTGCACGCATGCTGTCCGTGAAGTTGGCGTCGTCCGAGTTGATACAGTCGTCCATAAACTGGTTTGCCGCGTTTCCGAGCATCGTAGCGCGTGTGGCTTGTCGAGGTTGGAATTTCGACAGCAGATATTGCAACGCCGAAGTGCCGTAAGGGCGCACGCATGCCGTCAGTGAGCTGACGTCGATGAGGAAGTCGGGCTCCAGAATCACCCATTCGCCACCGTTAATCACGTTTACGCGAGCGCCCTCGCTGAGCAACGCAAGCGTAGCTTCGTCTGCCGTTACCTCCATCGCAGCCTCTTCGTCGTGCAGCAGCATATGGAACGACGCATCGCCCACGGCGGTTACCACTCCGCGCGCCACCTTCGTCTCAGCAACCACCTTCATGGGGCGCTCGCTGGCGGAAAATGCAGCACCGGTGTCTTCGCCCGTCAGCGCACAAAGAAACTGTCGCAGCGCTGCGACGTCCTGCTCGAAACCCTCCTCAGTAGGTTCGCTCTTACCGCGGAGCACCAGGCGTGCATTGCGTCTGAAGCGGTCGGCGTCGTGCAGACTCACACCATTGTGCTTACACACATAGTACAGTCGCGAGAACAGATTGGAGAAATCCGTGGTCAGTCCGGCAGTGTGCTCGATACACACGCGTTTGAGCAGACTATAGAGTTTGGAGTAGCGAACGCGGAGTTTTAAGCGCTTATCTAAGGCAGCATTGAGCGGTTGGTCGTAAATCATTCGTTGTTTTGAACAAAAAAATATTAAATTTGCACTCTGCAAGCAGCATCCTTCATCGGAGGCGCTCGTTCTTGGGCGCATGCATTGCTGCGAATTTACAAAAAATCTTTCACTTATGATAAAACACATCGTACTCTTTCAGCTCAAACCCGAGCTTACACCCGAGCAGCGCCAGGAAGTGATGCTCAACTTCAAAGCCGGCATCGACGCCCTGCCTGCCATCATCCCCGAAATCCGCAGTATTGAGGTCAACTTCAACTGTAATCCTGCCGAAGCTTGGCACATCTGTCTGGAAAGCACCTTCGATTCACTCGAAGCCCTCGACGCTTATGCCAACCACCCCGACCACAAAGCGGTAGGCGCAGCACTGCGTCCGCACATGCAATTGCGCAGCTGCGTAGATTATCAGTTCGGTTAAGAATTTACTCAAAACTTTGAGGTCTTATTATAACCTTACAACCTTACAACCTTACAACCTCATAACCTCATAACCTCACAATAAAACCTCACTACTATGATGCACGAATGGTTTGAATGCAAAGTCAAATACGAAAAACAAATGGAGAACGGCGCCTTGAAGAAGGTGCAGGAACCCTACCTCGTCGATGCGCTGAACTTTACGGAAGCTGAGCGCCGAATTACGGAGGAGATTGCTCCCTTCATGACGGGCGAATTCCAGGTTTCCGACATCAAGCGCGCTCGCTATGCCGAACTCTTCGACGCTTTCGAGGAGAGCGCCGACCGCTGGTTCAAGGTGAAACTCCTTTACATCACCATCGACGAAGAAAAGGGTGTGGAAAAGAAAACAGCCCAGAACGTACTCGTACAGGCTGCTAACTTCCACGATGCCCTCAAGCGTCTTGACAAGGCGATGGAAGGCTATATGGGCGACTTCACCATAGCAAGCATGCAGGAAACGCCACTGATGGACGTGTTCCGCTACAAGATGCCCGACAAGGCGCCCGAAAACTAATCGCCCATGCCCACTATTGCTGAAAACCTGAGCAGTGTGCGCGCCACGCTGCCTGCCGGTGCCACGCTTGTCGCCGTGTCGAAGTACCACACCGCACAAGCCATTGCCGAAGCCTACGCTGCCGGACAGCGCCACTTCGGCGAGAGCCGTGTGCAGGAACTTCGCGACAAGCAGGCTGCGCTCCCTGCCGACATAGCCTGGCATTTCATCGGTCACCTGCAACCCAATAAGGTGAAGTACATCGCTCCCTACGTGGCGCTCGTTCATGCGGTCGATACGCCCAAACTACTTGCCGAAATCCACCGTCAGGCGGAGAAATGTGGCCGCCGTATTCCCTGCTTGCTTCAACTGCATGTGGCAGCGGAGGAAACAAAGTATGGCTTCAGCCTTGATGAGTGTGAGGCGTTCCTGCAGTCGGGCGAGTGGCGCAACTATCCTTGCGCCCACATCGTGGGCATCATGTGCATGGCCACGAATACCGACGATGAAGTCCGTATTGAGAGCGACTTCAGTCGAGCGCATGCGTTTTTCCTCGAAGCGCGTCAGCGCTTCTTTGCTGACGATGCCGACTTCAGCGTATGTTCGTGGGGCATGTCCGACGATTATCAGTTGGCGCTGAAGCATGGCAGTACCTATGTACGCATTGGTTCGCGCATCTTTGCGACAAATTAAATTTACGGACTACGTAAGCCTGTCGATTCTGTAAAATTCAGATTCTCAGGACGTATCTAAAAATTTCGGAGGTCGGATGCTCAAACTGAGCAATCCGACCTCCTACTTTATTAATACCCACGCCGATATTAATTTTCCAAGAAATAGTTTACTGACGTTACGACGCGCACATTTTTGATGTGGGGAGAATAGCTGTCGCGGTCGTTGATGGAGAAGAGACCTTGGTTGGCAGTTTGAATCTTGCCCAACTCGCTGCCCGAATCTGCGGCAAACTTGGCAGCCGCCTCGCGAGCGTTGCGCGTAGCTTCTTCTATCATCTCGGGCTTTATTTTGTTGAGCCCCGTAAATTCGTACTGAATGCGCGTTTCGTAGTCGTTGGCAGAGATGGCTACGCCCTCCTTGAGGAGTTCGCCGGTCTGCGCAAGCAGTTGTCGCACCAAATCGACTTGTTCCGTTGCTACGATGGTCACGGAAGTTACGGTGTAGCGCTGTCCGTTGTTGTCCGACACGTAGCGTTCCGCCTGCTTGTCGAGAATCTGCAAGGCAGGTTCGCTGATGTCGGCTTCCTTAATGCCGTGCTTTTTCAAGAAGGCTGCGATGCTGGCATTGGCTTTGTTGACGTCGGCATAAATTGCCTGCAGGTTGTTGCCGGTCGTTTTATACACAACGGGCCAAATCACGTGGTCCGCCATCACTTCGCGCTCTGCCAACCCACGTACACTCACGATGCGATCGCCTTGCGCAATACTTTTGAGTCCGCTACTGACACTCAGTCCCATCATGACGAGTGCAAAGCCAATAATAAAGGCTTCCAACTTAAAGTTTTTCATAGATTTAAAGATTTATAGGTTCATAATATGATTCGCTTTTAGGCGCAGCATCTCCCCTATTTATGCAATCTAAATTGCTATCGTTTGCACCACTCGTGCGATAAACTACCACGTCACCTTTACGCTGTAGGAAAACACGCGCTTGGCGTCTTCGTAGGTAGCGATGCTCTCAGCAAGACTGCCGAGCGTAGGCTGAAGTTTACCATAGAAGCATTCTTTGCCGTTAACGAAGATGCGCACTTTTTTCTTCGTGTTGCAAAGGTCATCGTTGAGGAAGATGGTGAGCGCTCCGTTGGGGGCAGGTGTGTAGGTCTTGTAGAGCGAAATCTCAATGCCCATCTGTGGGTCGCGCACGGTAGTGTTGTAGGTCACGTGCTGCGCTGTGATGTGGATTTCGTTCTTACGTGTTTCGTAGGTGTAATAGGTACGTGTTTCGGCTGCGCCACATTCTTTGTCCACCTTGATATTGTAGAAAGCGTTGCGCTTGATGCCGTCCATTTCAAAGTTTTCCCACGCAAATTGCTTGGGCGTAGCGTTGCGTTCAAACTGTGCGAGCCAGGGCGTCGTGGGCGAATAGTCAATGCTGTGGCCTCGACCTTCGGGGAGCGCAATGCGATGTTTGAAGAAGCCAGGGTGAGCCTGCTCAAGCGAGTCGAGCGTAGCAAGTGCACGGCGTGTAAGGATGTCGCGGCTGAACATGCGGTCGTATTCTCCCGTAAGTAGTGAGAAGGGAGTGTTCATGAGGTTTTCGCAAGGTGCGTTGCGCAAGGGTTCGCCTCCTGCCATGGGACCCACTGCTGCGAGGTAGTCGGCATAGAAACTGCCGAGGCGCTGACTACCATAGCCTCCTTCGGAAATTCCGAGGAAGTAGATGCGGTTAGGATTGAGCTGCTCGTCGAGCATTGCGCGGCGCAGCACTTGCTTCCACACCCACTGCTTGCCCTTCTGCCACCAACGATAGAGTTGACCCTCATTGGGGATTTGGGGCACCATGTAGAACGAAGGCGCATCTGCCCAATAGTTGGCGAGCTTCAAGCCTGTTGCCCATTCAGCCGCCTTGGGTCCTGAACCGTGCATATAAAGGAAGAAGGGGTAGCCTTCAGCAGGGCGTTCGCCCTTCGTACCGTAGTAGAAGGGCATGGTTGCGTCGGCTTCGAGCTCGGCAGGAATTTCGTACTTCAATGTGCGCGCCTCGCTAAGCGCTGTAGTCGCCAAGGGCTCAACGCCGGCATTGGCTTTGCGCCATGCCTGCCATGCTTCGGCAGTGGCAGCTTCGACGTTATCGATGGGCGTGCCGGTTACTGTGGGGAGCGCCTTTCCTTGAAGATGGGCTTCGAAATAGGGTTGCAAAGAAGTTGCAGTCGTCTGCGCTGCGAGAGGGAGCATGCCTGCAGCAAAGAGGCAGGCGGTGAGGAGTTTTTTCATATTCGAAGGTTTAAAGAAGGCTAAAAGTAGTTTACACTTACACAAACAAGTTTCTGATGAAGAGGAAGATGATGGGCATCAGCAGAGCGGGCAGCAAGTTGATGGTTTTACAATCCTTGATGTCCATGACGCCCAATCCGGCTGCTGCGATGAGCACACCGCCGACGATGGACGTTTCGGTAATCAACTCATCGGAGATGAAAGTTTCGGATATCTTTGCGATAAAGAAAAATGCACTCTGCCAAATGAATACGAAGACTGCTGCGAGCGCCATCCAGATGCCGTAAGACGAGGCGATGACTATCATCGTCACGAGGTTAAGCGTTGCGGCGGTAAGCAGATAAGTATTATCACCCTTAAGTGCGCTAAGCACAGGCCCCATCATGGAGAGCGTGCCTACGCAGCAAAAGAGAATGGCAGTCGTAAGCCCCTGAGAGATATCGGAGTTTTTGCCAGCGCGGCTGGTAGCACGTTCCATGCGCTGGTCGAAGCGTAGCGCTGTGCCGATAAGTCCGCCGATGGAGAGACACACGATGAAGAGCACGGGGTAGTTGGAGCTACGCATGTTTTCCATCGCTACGTTGGCTCCGAGCACAAGGGCTGCAAGTCCCATGGCGGTGTTCATCACAGTGATGTATTTTTCACGAATGCCCTTCTTGGCGATGGCTCCGATAAGGCTGCCTACGATGACAGCTACTGCGTTAAGGCAAATATAAATCATTGGGTGAGGTTGAAAAGTGAGGTTTTAAGGTTTTAAGGTCGTGAGGTTTTAAGGTCGCTTCGCTTGTGAGGTTAAGAGGTTCAGAGGTTCTGAGGTTAAGAAGTTAACCTTCCGAATGGTCTCTCCTTTATCCTTTTTCCTTTATTCGTTTACGCTCATCAGCTTCGCAGTTTCTCTTACCTAACAACTCGTTTATTAAACACGCGAACTACCCTCCTTCGCGCATGAAGTCGAACATTTCGAAGAGGGCACTTTTCGTAGTGTGTTGGTCGAGGCATATGTTGCCCACGTCGGCAAGGAGCGTGAAGTTGATGTTAGCATCCACGTTTTTCTTGTCGTGGGTCATGAAGGCGAAGAGCTGTTCGTAGTGGTCGCACGTGAAGTGGAAGCGCCCGTAGGTTTCGTGAACGAACTGCACCGTTTGGCGCATGCGCTCTGTGGGGAAACCTAATTGGCGGCAACTCAGATAGAGTTCGCCCACAATGCCCCATGCTACGGCA
>JAZQXH010000079.1:0-17938 GCA_045632745.1 Alloprevotella sp. | reverse complement strand
CCTGACTCCACCCACAGGCTTACTTTGAAGTAATGAAGCAGAACTATTGATATTAAGTATAACATAATTTAAATCCATTTTTATAACTTTACACATCTTAAGAGGGAGTGCCAAGCAAAATTAGTTTGGCACTCCCTCTTTTGTAATCTTCCAACTCATAGTAGATAGCGGCTTACTTTGTATAAAAGACTACTCGCTGGAAGTATCTATTGCATTTAACTGAGGTACTGGATAATTAGCATGTTGCTTCGCCCCAAGCGCCTCAAGTTGATTGCAAGTCACAATGATGCTCTGTCCTTTGTCTGAAAGTTTCTTTTCGCCCTCTTCATATGCTGCACGAGCGTTGTTCAGGGCCTTACCCACAGCATCATAATTCTTGATGAACATCCCCACGCGCTTAATCATTTCGTTAGCAAGTTTATACACCTCCTTATGATTTTCCGCCTGCTTGATTTGCGTCCAGGTTAGGTTAATCATTCTCAAGGCAGCAAAAAGAGTCTGCTCATCGGCAATAAACACATTCATCTCCATCGCCTTACGCCAAAGGTCGGGTTGCGCATTCAGTGCTGTCCACAAAGCTCCTGTATGAGGCATGAACATAATGACATAGTCCATCTTTTGCTTTGGCGCTTGGATGTACGATGAATAATCTTTCTTCGACAACTCCTTGACGTGCTTCTGAATGCTGTCAATGTGAAGTTTTAAGAAGTCCTGACGCACCTCCTCCGTCTCCGCGTTCACATAATCCATAAAGGCTGTGAGCGACACCTTTGAGTCAATGATAATCTCGCGATTGTTATCAAGATGCAGGATTACGTCAGGACGCAAGTTGCCCCCCGTATCCGTCTTCACCACATTGCCCGCAGCATCACGAATCACACATTCGCGTTCGTAATGAATACCACACTGCAGTCCCTGCGAATCCAACAATTCCTCCAACACACGCTCACCCCAATTGCCCTGCACCTTACTCTTGTGTTTAAACACGCGCGCCAATTCATCCGCACTCTGCTTTGCCGCCTCGCTCTGCTTCATCATATTTTCAAGATTCTCCTTCATCGCCGCACTGAGTTCCGTATGCTTCAGGGTGCTCTCCTTCATCGTCTGCTTCATCTTCTCAATCGTCTCACGCAAGGGCGTCACAATCTGCCCCAAGTTCGTATTGCTTGATTCCGCAAACTCCTTCTGACGCTGCTTCAGCATATCATCTGTTGCCACCTTCATTTGTGCCGACACCTTTTGCATCATTTCGTCAAAACGCTCCTGCTGTGCTCTCAAAGCCCGTTCATGATTGCGCTCCTGTGCCGCCAACATTTCCTGCGCTTTCTTTTCTGCATCAGCCATACGTTCCTGCTGCGCTACGATGTCCTGACGATGGCGCAGTTCCTGTGCCTCAAACGCAACCTTCGTTTGGCGTTCAGCCTCCGCCTTTGCTTGGACAATACGCACCTCCGCCTCTTGTTTCACAACCTCTAAACTCTCCTTAGCCTCCACCTTCTGCACCTCTATCTGCTGCTGAAGGTTCGCAATTTGCTGTGCGGCATTCAACTTGTCATTCTCCAATTGCCATTGGAGTTTCTCAACAAGAGAACGACTATCCTGATTCTTAACTTTTGAGAAGAAGAAACCAATAACACTTCCCAATACGGCACCTGAAATAATGGCTACGATAATTTCCATTGTATAGTATGAATTTAAAAGTATATAAAGTAGGGATATTCAGAATCTTTTTAAGGTAAGGTCTATTATTCAAGTTTCGCATGAGCTCAACTTGTTAGGTTATAAGGTCTTAAGGTTATAAGGTTATAAGGTTTTAAGGTTATGAGGTTTTAAGGTTATGAGGGCTATGCAGCGTGCAAGCAAGCGTTCGAGTCAAACCTCACTTGTCTACTCGTACCTAATAACTCGTCAACTATTTAAAGATTAACAGTTTGGATGGTCCTCAAAACCTTAAAGCGTAGCAACCTAACAACCTCATAACCTGAATCAACTGAAGTTTGCGAAAGTTGAGTCTATTATTTTTTCATTCCACCATTTCTGTCTAATCCTGAAACACAAAAGCGGAACAGACAGCGAAACCTGCTTATGTTTCAATGAAAAAAAGGAGTACTTCGCAACTGCAAGGTACTCCTTTAATATTATTGTATCTGCTATAAGAGAACGCAGGATTTAGCGTTCAATGCAAAATTACTCGCTCTTTTCGCGACGGGGACGGCGTTCGCCATCTGCGTTTTCGCGACGGGGACGACGGGGACGTTCTTCCCAACCTTCGGGCTTTTCTTCGAGCACGCGGTGTGAGAGGCGGAACTTACCTGTCTTGGGATCAATTTCGAGGAGCTTCACTGTGATGTTGTCGCCTTCCTTAAGTCCGGCTTCTTCAACAGTTTCAAGGCGCTTCCAAGAGATTTCTGAGATATGGAGCAAACCTTCGCGTCCTGCCATGAATTCAACGAAGCAACCATAAGGCATGATGCTTACCACCTTTGCGTTGTAAACTTCGCCTACTTCGGGAACAGAAACGATGGCCTTAATCTTAGCGATGGCTGCTTCGATGGTTTCCTTGTTAGGACCGCTCACCTGAATCTTACCTACGCCGTCTTCTTCGTCAATCGTGATAGTAGCACCTGTTTCTTCCTGCATACCCTGGATAATCTTACCACCAGGACCGATAACAGCACCGATGAATTCCTTGGGAATTTCGAATGCTTCGATACGGGGAACGTGGGGCTTGAGTTCGGCACGAGGTTCGCTCATTGTTTCCATCATGCAAGAGAGGATGTGTTCGCGACCTGCCTTTGCCTGTGCGAGCGCCTTTTCAAGAATTTCGTATGAAAGACCGTCGCACTTGATGTCCATCTGAGTTGCTGTAAGACCCTTGAGCGTACCTGTAGTCTTGAAGTCCATATCGCCGAGGTGGTCTTCGTCGCCGAGGATATCAGAAAGCACTGCATACTTGTCTTCGCCAGGGTTCTTAATCAAACCCATTGCGATACCGCTGACGGGCGCCTTCATGGGTACACCAGCATCCATGAGTGCGAGTGTGCCGGCACAAACTGTTGCCATTGAAGAAGAACCGTTTGACTCAAGGATATCGCTCACTACGCGCACTGTGTAGGGGAATTCAGCAGGAATCTGACCCTTCAAACCGCGCCATGCAAGGTGACCATGACCGATTTCACGACGACCTACACCACGCTGTGCCTTTGCTTCGCCTGTTGAGAAGGGAGGGAAGTTGTAGTGAAGGAGGAAGCGCTGGTAGCTCTTGTCGAGCACGTCGTCCACCATCTTTTCATCGAGCTTAGTGCCGAGCGTACAAGTTGAGAGCGACTGCGTTTCGCCACGTGTGAAGATTGAAGAACCGTGGGGCATGGGGAGAGGATCAACCTCGCACCAGATAGGACGGATTTCAGTTGTCTTACGACCATCGAGGCGGATGCCTTCGTCGAGGATGCAACGGCGCATAGCGTCCTTTTCTACATCGTGGTAGTAGCGGTCGATGAGTCCGTTCTTTTCTTCGAGTTCTTCGGCAGTGAGTTCAGCGTGTGCTGCTGCGTAAGCTTCCTTGAACTCTTCGCGAACAGCTTCGAACGCTTCGAGGCGAGCGTGCTTTTCGAGTGCCGACTTCGTAATGTCGTAGCACTTCTGATAGCAGTCGGCATGACACTGCTTGCGGAGGTCTTCGTCGTTCACCTCGTGGCAGTATTCGCGCTTCACGTCAGTGCCGAGTTCCTTCATGAGCTCAACCTGGAGCGCACACATGGGCTTAATCGCTTCGTGAGCCACCTTGAGTGCTTCGAGGAGCGCTGATTCGGGCACTTCGTCCATTTCGCCTTCCACCATCATGATGTTTTCAGCCGTTGCAGCTACCATGAGGTCCATGTCAGCCTGCTTCATCTGTTCGAAAGTGGGGTTGATAACGTACTCACCATTGATGCGCGCTACGCGAACTTCCGAGATAGGCGCTTCGAAGGGAATGTCAGTACAAGCCAATGCTGCTGAAGCTGCAAAACCTGCAAGCGCATCGGGCTGGTCGATACCGTCGGCTGAGAAGAGGATGATGTTTACATACACTTCAGCGTGGTAGTCGCCGGGGAAGAGGGGACGGAGCGCGCGGTCAACGAGGCGGCTCGTCAAGATTTCGTAGTCAGACGCACGACCTTCGCGCTTGGTGAAACCACCAGGGAAGCGGCCTGCTGCAGAATATTTTTCCTTATAGTCGCACTGGAGCGGCATAAAATCAGTGCCAGGGTTAGCGTCCTTAGCACCACACACTGTAGCAAGCAACATCGTGTTGTTCATGCGGAGCATTACGCTACCGTCAGCTTGCTTAGCGAGCTTTCCTGTTTCGATGCTGATGGTACGTCCATCGGGCAACGCAACAGTCTTTGTAATCACGTTCATCGGATACTTCTTTAAAATGTTATTGCGTCAAAAAAATATATTTCTTCCAAAATTAAGGCGGTGCAACAAGGCACACTACGATAATTTGCGCAAAAGTACTCATATTTTTTCATTAATCAGTGAAAATGAGCAGGTTTTTCACATGAAACGAAAAAAGTTGGTTGTTTTTGCACATAAGCACTGCTGAAACAGCCTGCACAAATTACTTCCACAACGAAGCCACCTGCTGCAGCAACCCTTCAGAAAGCATGCGCGCTATACCGCTACGGATGGAATGCAGGCCGAACGCTTCAGGACGCAGATCGGCGATGTCCACCCAGCGCAGGTCTGCCACATCGTCGGCACCCAAAATGGCGGATTCATCGGCAATTTCGCAAGCAAAGAAGGCATCAGCAGTATGTACGTCGAAGCCAGAAAAACGATAGACGTTGGGCAACGAAAAGAGATAGCGCATACGTACGACCTCTGCGCCGGTCTCCTCGCGCACCTCGCGCCTGCAACCGTCGTCAATGCTTTCGCCCGGATCAACAAAGCCACCCGGAAGGTCGAGCGTGCCGCGAGCTGGTTCCATCGCCCTACGCGCCACGAGCAACTGCCCCTTGGCATTGAGAATCACAGCCACAGTGGCTGCAGAAGCATTGTGATAAAACACGAAACCACACTGCGCGCAGCGCTTCGAGCGCTCATCGTTCTCGGCAAACGCAGGTGCGCCGCAACAGGGACAATATTTAAATATATGGAGGGGGTGCATAGATTTTTGAGGTTATAAAGTTATAAGGTCGCTTCGCTTGTGAGGTTTTAAGGTAACCAATCCGGATGGTCTCTCATTTTTCATTTCTCATTTCTCCTCGCTTGTACCTAATAACTCGTCAACTAATTAATAACTCGTCTACTATTTAATAAAAAAGTCATGCCATCTGCGATGGTTTAAATGACTTACTGATAAATCAATGTGGTGATGCGGTCGGGAGCATAGACTTCCTGCGCAATTTGTTGGAGTTGTTCGGGCGTAAGCGCTTCGACCTCGCGACAGATGTTTTGTACGTCGCGGTGCACGTTGTAGTGTGCAAAGGTCTTGCCGAATGCCAGGGCATAACCCTCACTGCTGTCGCACGAAATGCCGATTTGTCCAATCAATTGCTGCTTGGCGGCTCGAAGTTGGTGGGGACTCATGGGGGTAGTTGCAATTTTGTCAAGTTCCCTCGCAATGAGGCGCATGCAACGCTTCACGTCCTTGGGGTCGCAACCAAAATACACGTTCCAGAATCCACAGTCGGGATACGTATTGAGGTAACTGTCGATGGAATAGACCAAACCTGCCTTTTCGCGAACGCTCGTATTGAGACGGGAGTTCATGCCCGGTCCGCCCAGCACGTTGTTGAGCAGCAGGAGGGCAAAGCGGCGGTCGTCGTCAGCGCCAAAAGCGGGCGCTCCGAGCACTACGTGAGCCTGATGCGTCTGCTTGCTGACCTCGCGCTTCGCAGGTGTATAGCAATGGGGCAAACATTGCAGTTCGGGTTTAGGAACTACGGGCACATCGGCTGTAGCACGCTCCAGGCACTTCACCACCTGCTTGAAATCCACGTCGCCATAGACGTAAAAAGCGCAGTTGGCTGGCACATAATATTTGCGGGCGAAGCGTAGTGCATCGGCGGTGGTGTAAGCACGTAAGCGTTCGGCTTGTCCAAGTATGTCGCGCCCCAACGGATGATTGGCAAAAACCATTGACTCGAATTCGTCGAAAATCAATTCGGCGGGCGAATCCAGATAACTGTCGATTTCATCGCAGATTACTTCAACTTCGCGGTCGATTTCGGCTTGCGGATATTCGCTGTGAAAGACCATGTCGGAAAGCAGGTCGATGGCGCGCGCCACATCCTTGCGCAGGACGGTTGCAGTATAGACCGTCTCCTGCTTACTGGTGGAGGCGTTGAGGTCGCCCCCTACTCGCTCCAGGCAATTCGTGATGTGGAACGAACGACGGCGACGCGTGCCTTTAAAAGTCATGTGCTCAATGAAATGAGCCATGCCACTGTCTGCAGCATCTTCGTGGCGCGTGCCGCAACAAACGACGTAGCCACAATAAACTACGGGTGCTTCGCGGTGTTCGTGGATGATGCGAAGTCCATTGGGGAGGGTATGAATCATTTCTTCAGAAGTCGGTGTTTCAAAAATTCATGATAAAGAATGTGTGCCGCAAAGGCTGCCACGCAGCCCGTGTTGAAGAGCATGCGCATCCACAGGTCGGAAACATACGTTGCCGATAGTTGCATCAACCCATAGAACAAGGCAGTCATTGCTACATAGACGGCTATCTGCTTGAGGGGATAAGCCACGGGATTGTACTTCTGACCGACGAAATAACTGAGCAACATTGCCACACCATAACCAGCAACGCCTGCCCAGGCGCATGCCATGAAGCCATATTGAGGCACGAAGATGACGTTGACGGCAATGAGCACTGCACATCCGATGCCCGAGAACCAGGCACCCCAAATTGTTTTGTCAATCAGTTTGTACCAAAAAGAGAGGTTGAAGTAAACACCCATCAATATTTCCGCCGCCATCACGATGGGCACAACCTTGAGCCCACCCCAATAGTCGGGAGCGATGATGTACTTCAGGATGTCGAGGTAAGCCACGACCATGAGGAATGCCAACAGCGTGAAGATAAGGAAGAACTTCATCGCCTTGCCCATATCCTGCGCACCGCCGCGGCCGAACACGATGGGCTCGTAAGCATAGCGGAACGCCTGCGTTATCATTGCCATAATCATGGCTATCTTGACGCTGGCGCCGTAAATACCGAGTTCCACCCTGCCCGCTTCGCCTTCCACAAGGTGGCAGTAGAGCATCTTGTCCGCCGTCTGGTTCAGAATGCCGGCAATGCCCAATATCAAGATGGGCCAGGCGTAGCGCAGCATGCGACGCAACAGGGAAACATCGAGCACACGGGGAAAACCCGTGAGTTCCTTGTAGAAAAACAGCGTGATGAGCGACGTACACGCAAGATTGATAGCGAAAACCGCTCCTACCTCAAGCGTATAATCGAGGAACATGGGCAGCACGACGAAGTAAGCCACGTTTGCCACGATATTGAGCACAATGAACAGGAGTTTCAGGGCGGCAAACTTCAGCGCCTTCTTCTGATAGCGCAAGTAGGCAAAGGGGATGCTCTGGAACGCGTCAATCGCCACGCAGAGTGCCATCATCCAAATGTATTCGGGGTGGGCAGCGTAGCCAAGGGCTGAGGAAATCGGACCGAGCAACACAATCACCGCTGCGACGAAGCACAACCCTACTCCACCTACGATTCCAAGCGTGGTACTATACACGCGCTGGGGCACTTCGCCCTCCTTATTGATAAAGCGGAAGAAGGTGGTCTCCATGCCAAACGTAAGCAGCACCATGAGCAACGCCACGTAGCTATACACCTCGGAGATGACTCCGTATCCGCCCGACGCAGCTGCAATCTTGGCGGTATAAAGAGGCACGAGTAAGTAGTTGAGAAAACGGCCGACGATGCTCGACAGCCCATAGATGGCGGTATCCTTGAAGAGTGATTTCAGCATAACGCAATGAAGGTTAGAAGAATAAGTAACAAATGCCGATGGCTGCAATGATGCCTGCTAAATCGGCGAGCAAACCGCATGCCACGGCGTGGCGCGTGTAGCGAATGCCCACACTGCCGAAGTAAACGGCAAGGATGTAGAACGTAGTATCGGTGCAACCCTGGAAAATACACGTGAGGCGACCTACAAAGGAATCGGCGCCGTAGGTGGTCATCGCATCGACCATCATGCCGCGCGCTCCGCTGCCGCTAAGGGGTTTCATAATGGCTGTAGGCAGCGCACCTACCCACTCAGCATCCATGCCCAGCAGGCTTACGAACCACGCAACGCCTTCGATGAGCCAGTCCATGGCGCCCGAAGCTCGGAACACGCCGATAGCCACGAGGATAGCCACGAGGAAGGGAATGATGCGAATGGCTGTTTCAAATCCGCCCTTAGCGCCTTCGACAAAAGCGTCGTAAACATTCACCTTGCGGCGCATGGCGGCAAGGATAAACGCTGTAATAATCGTGAGGAGCATGACGTTTGCCGTTGTCGTGCCGACGAGGTCCATCATCGTGGCATCCATCCGACTGAACCCCCATATCACCGCTGCAACAAAGAGCGAAGCACCACCAAGCGTGAGCATCAGCGTGCGGTTGAGCAGGTTAATGCGCTGATAAAGGCTGGTTACGATGATGCCCACAAGGGTGGAGAAAAACGTTGCGAGCAGAATGGGGATGAAGATGTCGGTAGGATTGGCAGCGCCCATCTGCGCACGATACACCATGATAGAGACGGGGATAATGGTCAGCCCCGACGTGTTGAGTACCATAAACATAATCATGGAGTTGGAGGCTGTATCCTTCTTCGTATTGAGTTCCTGCAGGCGCTCCATGGCTTTCAAGCCCAGCGGAGTGGCAGCATTGTCGAGGCCCAACATGTTGGCAGACAGATTCATGAAGATATTGCCCACAACAGGGTGGTTCTTCGGGATTTCAGGGAAGAGTTTTACGAAGACGGGGCTGAGCCAACGAGCAAAGATGTCGATGACGCCGCCCTTCTCGCCTATCTTCATGACGCCCAGCCACAACGATAGCACGCCCGTCAGTCCGAGCGATATTTCAAAGGCGGTCTTCGACGTGTCGAAGGTGGAGTTGATAATAGCCGGGAACACAGCCGTATCGCCCATGAACACGAGCTTCACGAGCGCAATAACAAAGGCGATGAGAAAGAATGCTATCCAGATATAGTTGAGGACCATAGATTTTGAGGTTGTGAGGTTGTGAGGTTATAAGATGAGGTTTTAAGGTTATGAGGTTTTAAGGTTTTAAGGGCTATGCAGCAATTTTAGAGTACAGAGAACAGAGTACAACTGCTATGCAGCGTGCAAGCAAGCGTTCGAAGCAAACCTTCTCGTCTACTATTTTTTAGGTTCTTAGGTTGTGAGGACCATCCGGAAGGTTGTTGTACTCTGTGCCCTGTACTCTAACGAAGCGACCTAACAACCTAAAGACCTTATAACCTCAGAAGTTGAGCACTTGCGAAACTTCGTTGTTACTAACTCTTGCAAATTTAAACAAAAAAATTAGGAATCAGAGTGCGGTGACTCTAATTCCTAACTATACTTTGCTTCGTGATACGCTATTTTTATAAAAGCGCACCTCTTAATTCCTAAGTATTATGCGTCAATATCTGCATAGTGAGCATTTGCTTCGATAAAGTCGCGACGTGGACCTACGTCCTCGCCCATCAACATAGAGAAGATGTAATCGGCTTCGGCAGCGTTTTCAATCGTCACTTGCTTGAGCATACGGCGCTCGGGGTCCATCGTTGTTTCCCAAAGCTGCGTGGGATTCATTTCACCAAGACCTTTGTAGCGCTGCGTTGACACAGAACTTTCCTGACCGTCGCCATATTTTGCAATGAACTCGTCGCGCTCCTTGTCGGTATAACAGTATTCTTCTACCTTACCCTTCTTGCAGCGATAGAGCGGAGGCATTGCCAGATACAAGTGGCCCGCACGGATGAGCTGAGGGAAGTAGCGATAGAAGAGGGTCATGATAAGCGTTTCGATGTGGTGACCATCGACGTCGGCATCGGCCATGATAATCACCTTGTGGTAGCGGAGCTTTTCGATATTTGCTTCCTTTGAATCTTCGCCGTCAACACCGAAGCGAATGCCCAGGGCTGTGATGATATTGTTCACTTCGTCGCTCTCGAAAGCCTTGTGCCACATGGATTTCTCTACGTTCAAAATCTTACCGCGCAAAGGAAGGATTGCCTGTGTCGCACGGCTGCGTCCCTGCTTTGCCGAACCGCCTGCCGAATCCCCTTCGACGAGGAAGAGTTCGCAGAGTTCGGGTTTACGCGATGAGCAGTCTGCCAACTTACCAGGCAAGCCGCCACCACCAAGAGGGCTCTTGCGCTGCACACTTTCGCGTGCCTTGCGAGCTGCCACACGCGCCGTTGCAGCGAGTATCACCTTATCAACAATCACCTTGGCTTCCTTGGGATGCTCTTCGAGGTAGTTTGTCAGCGCTTCGCCCACAGCCTGCGCAACAGCGCCTGCGGCTTCAGAGTTACCGAGTTTCGTCTTCGTTTGTCCTTCGAACTGAGGTTCAGCCACCTTAACAGAAATTACGGCAGTAAGACCTTCGCGGAAGTCTTCGCCTGAAATTTCAATCTTGGCTTTCTCAATTTGCTTGGCTGCTGTATCTTCGGCGTACTTCTTCAACACGCGTGTCAAGGCTGTGCGGAAACCTGTGAGGTGCGTACCACCTTCGATGGTGTTGATATTGTTTACGTAAGAGTGGATATTTTCTGAGTACGACGTGTTGTAAAGGATCGCCACTTCGATGGGCATGCCGTTTTTCTCAGTGTTGATGTAAATCACGTCGTCAATGAGGCGTGTGCGGCTGGAGTCGATGTGACGCACAAATTCGCGCAATCCGAGTTCAGAGAAGAACACCTCAGAGCGGATATTGCCTTCTTCGTCGGGACGGAGGTCTGTAAGCTTGATGCGGATGCCGGCATTGAGGTAAGCCAGTTCGCGCAAACGGTTAGCAAGAATGTCGTACTTATAAGTCGTTACGGTGAAAATCTCAGGGTCGGGCCAGAACTGCTGACGCGTACCACGCAATTCGGTAACACCTACGACATCAACAGGATACTGTGGCTTACCCTTGGCATATTCCTGCTGATAAATCTTACCATCGCGGAACACCTGCGAAAGCATGCGCGTAGAGAGTGCATTCACACAGCTCACGCCGACACCATGCAAACCGCCGGAAACCTTATACGAACCCTTGTCGAACTTACCTCCGGCATGGAGCACCGTCATTACGACTTCGAGTGCCGAACGTCCTTCCTTAGGATGAATATCTACGGGGATACCGCGACCATCGTCCTGCACAACAATTGAATTATCCTCACAAATTGTTACTTCAATATTCTTACAGTAGCCTGCGAGGGCTTCGTCGATAGAGTTATCTACCGTTTCATATACAAGGTGGTGCAAGCCCTTTTCGCTAATGTCACCAATATACATTGCAGGACGCTTACGCACAGCTTCCAAGCCTTCAAGAACCTGGATATTACTTGCTGAATAAGCAGCATCCATCATCATTTCTTCTTCAATCATAAAGTAGTTTTAATATCTTACCATTAACTATGCAAAGTTACATTTTTTTTCGCAAAAAAGCGAGATTCTTTTAAGGAAATTAAAGGATAAACTCTCAATATATTAAGTATTTAAGACTACTTTAATTTTTGATTTTATAAGTTTGTGAAATTGAGTTTATAAATCTTAATTAGTAGACGAGTAAACGAGTAAACAAGTAGGCGAGATGAGCAGACTCAAACGCCTGTTTGCACGCTGCATAGCCCTTATAACCTTAAAACCTTATAACCTCACAACCTCATCTTATAACCTCACAAGCGAAGCGACCTTATAACCTCATAACCTTATTGAATAAACAAGATAGTTAGACTCGAACGCTGGTTGTACCTTTCACCCTATGTAGAGGCGTCATATTGGGGTGTCTCCCTAATGTTACGCACAATCCCAAAACAGGTAAATGATTTGGAGACGCCTCAATGAGACGTCTCTACGTTCGACATTATTCCACAACATTGCGGATTCCTGCAAGAATTTTTTTTATTCTCACACAGACTTCACAAACTTACACAGACTTTCACGAGCATTGCTCGCACCATCCGGATGGTAGAAAAGACGCTGAGGGCGTCTCCGCTCAGTAACCGGCGGTTTGAGCGTAGCGAATACCCCCGGTACGAACCAAACAGGTATGTGCACCTTGAAGAGGTGCCCCAACTACAAGGATTGAATATCAAAGTGTTGGGGCACCCATTCAGGGTGCACATTCCCACGCATTAATACCCCAGGTGCACTGTCGTGTACCTGAGGTTATTGAGCGGTGACGCCTTCAGCGTCATATATAAATCATGTACGGGTAGTTATTGATTACACAAAACATACGCAATTGCTAAACAATTTTGAACACCCTACCCGATAGGGCAAAAGCAATTATAACTATGGTACAATGCTTTTATTCTTTCAGAGCAAAAGTTCAATCGTGCATACACCCAGGGCGTTGCCCTGGGCTGGGAATTTATTGATCTTTCAGATCATCGTCTCTTAAAGTTTAGCGGACACCAATATAACTTTATAAAAACTTGCGCACTTAGAAAATCAAATAAACAAGATTAAGAAAAAAAAAGAGAGCAGTTCGCACGAACTGCTCTCTTTGCTAAGTTGGTCCACAAGGATTCGAACCTTGACTGACAGAACCAAAACCTGTAGTGACTACCATTACACCATGGACCAAACTTTACGCTTTCGTTAGAAAGACGGTGCAAAATTACAACTTGTTTTGGAAATAGCAAAGATTTTCGCAGAAATTTTGCAAAATTGGAGCGTCAGCAATCGCTATGAGGAAGATAGAGGATATAGATTTGCAGATACTACAGAAACTATAGAAACTATAGACACTATAAAAACTATAAAAACTATAGACACTATAGAAGCTATAGAAGCTATAAACACTATAGAAACTATAAAAACTATAGACACTATAGAAACTATAAAAACTATAGACACTATAGAAACTATAAAAACTATAGACACTATAGAAACTATAAAAACTATAGTCTCTATAGAACCCTCTTAACAAGAAAGGCTCCGACGCAGAGCGCCGGAGCCTTTGTAATTATAGTTATTGAGTATGCTCAATTACTTGATAACCTTCTTACCGTTGATGATATAGAGACCAGCGGGGAGGTTCTTAGTAGAGTTGAGACGTACACCAGAGATAGTGTAAACACCACCCTTAGCACCTTCTACAACCTGAACACCTTCGATAGCGTTAACGATATCCAAACCTTCGAGTTCGAGACCGTAACCTGTTGAGAAATCACGGAGGTCAACACCGGGATTTTCTGCAATTTCAGGAATTTCAGCACCGTTTACATAAGCATAGAATGCGCCTACACGGTAAGCCTTAGTTTCGCCATTTTCTACAGTGCTCTTAGTAGCAACGATCTGGTCGTACTGGTTGAGGTAACCCAAGTTGTCAGCAACTTCCTGACCGAAGATTGTACCATAGATACCATCTACGTTCTTACCTTCGTAAGAGAATGTAAGGTCTTCGATAGAAGAGATACCAGCTTCCTGGAACAATGTGTAAGCAGTTGCACCATCTTCAGCCATTACCAATACAGGAGTACCTGCTTCGATTACTGTACCATCTTCGATAGGCAAGAAGTAGAGCATCTTGTCAGCAGCGCAGTAACCAGCTACCTGGTAAGCATAAACACCTGCGTTGAAGTAAGTACCACTTACGGGGAGTGTTACGAATGTAGCCTTGTCACCAACGGGAACGTTGAACATAGCCATATCGTATTCAGCGAGGTCAACTTCTTCGAATGCGAATGAAGAGTGGTCAGTACCAGATGCTGACTGCCAGCCGCAGAGGTAGTAAGAAGCCATAGTGTTCATGAAGAGTTCCTTCTTAGAAACTGAGTCAACACCCATCTTGAGGTTGAAGAAACCACCGCGCTTCAAACCGTCTGCCTGGAGTTCAACCATTGCCTTTTCTGTGTTGAGAACAGCGTGCTGGTTGTTTACAGGAACATTAGCCTGGAGGTAGAGACCTGTACCAACGTTGCGGAGAGCGATAGTGTTTTCCTTAACGTCGTCAACGAGCCATACAGAAGAGATAGAAGTGTAAACATCCTGGTTGTCAGTTGTATCACCTTCTTCAGTTACGAAAGGAGCTGAGAATCCGGGAACGATACCACGTACATTGTCACCACCACGAGCGTAAACAATACCATTCTTGAAGTTAGCATTGTTAGAAGCAGCGCGCATACGGATGTATGTACCAACTTCGGGCATGATGAGTGTCTTCTTGAGTGTTACGAGTGCTTCGTCGAGCTGAGCGATAGCAGCGTTGATAGCAGCGAGAGGCATTACGTCTTCTACAGTAGCTTCAACAGCATCGATTGTTGCAGCGTAAGCTTCAACAGCTTCAGCGGGATAGCAACCAGCTTCTTCACCTACAGTACCTTCGAGGTTTGTAGCTGTAGTCTTAGCAGCAGCGAGTGCTTCGATCAAACGAGTAGGATCGGGATATTCAGCGAGGTAAGCATCGTAAGCAGCCTGAAGTGCTGTAATCTGAGCTTCAGTACCCTTACCTGCAGCGAGTTCAGCTTCAGCCTTAGCAAGTTCTGCGAGGAGAGCGTCCTTCAATGCCTGAGGAACAGCACCGTTGAGTGAACCTTCAACATCTTCCTGAGCACCGAATACACCAAATTCAGAGATAGCGAAGAATTGGTTAACTTCGTTGTTGAGGTTGTTAACAGCGTCGAAACGGAGGTAACGATAAGCCTTAGAAAGACCTGTTGCACCGAAACCGATACCGTTAACTACAGTGAGTGTATCGTTAGATTCTGCGCCTACAGTAACCTTCTGGTAGTCGTAAGTGTAAGAAACGAAGATCTTACCTTCTTCTGTCCATACAGAGTCGTTGTCACCACCATAAACCTTAAATTCTGTAGGAGCACGGTTAGCGTTGTGTACAGAAGTGTTACGCTTCAAAATCTTCACTGAAACAGCGTCGAGTGAATTGCCTTCGCCGAGGTCAACAATCAAGTTGTGGGGTGCAAGTGCTGCATTGTATGCACTCCATGTTGAGTGGAAGAATGTGTTGTAATCGTTATCAGCGAGTGCTGTGATATAACCTTCTGTAGCTTCGGGATAGTTACATGTAACGTTGATTACGTCTACAGTATCGTTAACTTCTTCGCCAGTTGCTTCGTCAACAGATGTATTAACCTGTGTTGACAACTTAACATAACCGTGGTCTGCGAAATCACCAGCAGGTTCTACACCTACACCCTTGTAAGCGATACCGCGGCTGTAGCTATCCTTAGCTGAAGATACGAGAGTGTTCAAACGTTCGTTGATGTCGTACTGAACGATCTGGTCGCGGATTGCTTCAACTTCTGCTTCGTCAACGGGGAAGAGGAACATCATGTTACCTTCGTCCCAACGTGCATTCCACTTCAAGATCCAGTGCTTACCGTGGTTCTGGAGGTTCCAAGCTGCGCAGTAAGAACAGCCGTCTGTACCTGTACACTTACCCTTAGACTGGTGAGTATAGATATAAACAGTACCGGGGATTACTGTGAGGTATTCGAATACATAAACAGCAGCCTTGTCGCCAGTTGTAAATGTAGCTTCGCCGTTACCAGTAAGGTCTTTCACTACGTTAGTAGCCCACTTGCTTGTACCGTAGTTCTGGATGTAGTAAGCATTTTCCTTGGGTTCAGCGAATGCGTCGAGGATGTCAGCTTCAGCAGCAGGCTTGAAGTACCAGATGTACTTAGCAGCTTCGGGAGTGAGCACTTCGGGACGAGCGAATTCCTGTGCACGGATAGCACCACCTTCATCGAAGATAAGACCCTTCTTGCCTGAGTTGGGGGGCACCTGACGGTTGGGTTCGATGTAGTAGTAACCTTCGCGCATTTCGTGAACCTTAACGTTTGCCATTGCAGCCTTGAGGTCTGCGAGAACAACATAAGGATCTTCATCGCTTTCGCCAAATGCGAGTGCTTCGTAGCGAGCGTAAACTGCTTCAACAGCAGCTACAGAAGCTTCGTCATACTGACCGGGGCAGTCACCAACAACATAGTTCACACCGTTGGGAAGCGCTTCCAATACGTAGTTTTCGAGCACTTCCATAGCATCCATTTCTTCAGGATACCACAAGAACCATGAGTTAGAACCATGAGGAGCGAACATAGTGTATTCGTTCTGGTATTCCAAGTAAGTAGGCTGAACGGGTACATATTCGCCAGCAACACGACCTTCAACGAGCTTAGCGTTCATGATAACGATAGCACCGTCGAATACTTCCTTGTTCTGGATGCCGTTTGCAACATCTTCTTCAGAGTCAGTACCTGTACCAACACCTGTCCATACGCGCCAGTTAGCGACATAGTCGTCATCTCCAACTTCTGCCTTGTAGCGAGTTTCAGCGGGAACAGCAGTCCACTTTGCAGCTTCTGCTTCGTCAGTTGTAGTGAAGATGTAAGGCTTCTTGTACTCAAGGAGGTCAGAACCGTCAGCACCCTGCTTCAATTCCTGATCCTTGATGTATTCGCCTGTAGCAGCGAACTTGATGTAGAAAAGGTCGTAACCTTCGTCAGTAGTTTCGCCTGTAGAAACGAACACCACCTTTGCGCTGTCGTTAGCGCTTGTTGTGAGGAAGTTCCATGAGTCCTGAGTAAGGAAAGTAGTACCCATGTCGTCCTTAGACAACAAGAATTCTTCACCTTCGATTACTTCGTACTCAAGGTCTCCAGCCTTGTACTGCTGAGCAACAGCTGTGCCAGCAAACAACACTGCCAATGAAAGTAAATACTTTTTCATTTGATGTGAGTTTAAAGTGAATAAATAAATTGATTAAAGGATATTTCGTGGCAAATGTACGAAGTTTTTTTGATTCGAGACAAACAAACGAATATGTTTTTTGCAAATTTTCATTACATACATTACATTTTGCTTATTTACAGCCTTAAAATGAGGATATGCAAGAAACGATTTACACAAAACTTCTCTGCAATTGCTACCCGAAAAATTCCCTAAATACCTTTACTACAGTTCCGCGCACAATGTGCTTATTGGGTCTGTATCCTACATGGCGCAGGGCGCGCTGAAGAAGTTTATCGTTGAGCATCCAATATCTCATTTTGGCGACTGCCTGCCGACTGTTTGCCGAAGGAAAAAGTTCCATCGCCAGTTCTGCACGTGTCATGCAGTTTTTCGGTATTGAATAATTGCGAAGTTGGGAAGAGGGAAGATTATTTATTGTTAGCATGAGTAGGAAGTTAAGGTTTTAAGGTTTTAAGGTTTTAAGGTTATAAGGTTTTAAGGGCTATGCAGTGTGCATGCAAGCGTTTGAGCCTGACTATCTCGTCTACTTGTACCTAAAAACTCGTCTACTATTTAAGGTTATAAGGTGAGGTCTAGAGGTTTTAAGGTTATGAGGTTATAAGGCTGTGCAGGACACAAAATCCGTGTCATCGGTTTAATCTGTTGCTTTTTTATTTATCAACATGATTACACGGATTATACAGATTTGCTGTGCAGGACATGAAAAACTGTGTCTTCTGTTTAATCTGTTGATTTTTTATTTATCAACGGGATTACACGGAGTATATGGTTGGTTACTTGCGAAACTTGCATTATAATATAACGTGAGTTCGATGTAAGAAAACCTCTAAAAAATTTGCTGGAGTGAAATATTTTCGTTAATTTTATGTCTGATAATCAAGTAGTTAAATAAAAAATATTCACTCCTATGACTGATGTAAATTTAGTTGAAATCTTCTGTATTCTTGACGAATTCTGTAAATATTTTACTCCGGAATTGAAAAAACACCAATTATCATCCCCTGAGAAG
>JAZQXH010000078.1:0-1833 GCA_045632745.1 Alloprevotella sp. | reverse complement strand
GAGAGTGTTGATGGCTTCCTTAGTCGAATGATTAATGAAGACTGAAATGTATAGAATAATATTTTCTAACGACGCAAAGAAGGACCTAAAGGAGCTAAGCAAGAAAGCGCCCCAGGCTGTAAAGAAACTGTCCAAACTGCTGGAAGAAATCCAGGAACATCCAAGGACAGGTACCGGTCAGGTTGAACCACTTAAGGGTTACGATGGGAATGTATATTCCCGTCGTATAACTCACGAGCACCGACTTGTATATCGAATCTATGACGAAGTTATTGAAGTTCTAGTTCTATCTGCTTTCGGGCACTATAAGAAATAGCCAATCCAGCAAGATATATCATCAGGCCTCGCATCACTGTTGTGATGTGGGCCTTTTTATTCACTTAATACTAATAAAAACTGCTCAAGTACATTAAAGACAAAGGTTAACATAATTTCAAATTGCTGCCTTTAGGGATTGTTACACAACCGACATTATTATGGGAACTTTATTTAAATAGGAACTTGTTTAACAGTATAATACAACAAATTATGAGTCAAACTCTTACCTCGTAATCACTCTATTAAGAAGTTCCTGTTTCTTTTATCCCTCATCTGCACCCCGCTTGTTCTTCTCTATGAGCTCCATTGGGGTGCAGTTGTAGTATTTGCGGGTGAGCTGGCAGAGGCGGACGTCGGTGATGCGGAGTTTGCTGGCGACGAAGATGGTGGTGGCGTTGGGACGGGAGCAGTAGTGCTCGAGGTCGTGCTTGAACCTTTCTATCATCCAGGCTTTTGGGGTTGTGCCGAATTCTTGCTTAAAGGCTTTCATGAAGGGTTTTTCGGTCATGCCTGAGTATTGGATGAGTTTCTCTACGTTGCCTTCCACTTCGGCGTAGTTGTTCTCTATGTAGTCTCTGAAGTTGATTTCTGTGCTTACAAGTGGGCGGAAGAATTCTGTTACCTGGGTTTTGGTGTAGTAGGTGATGAATGTTATGAAGAGTTCTACGTTCCAGGCTTGGCAGATTTCGGCGTTCTTGATTTTTCCCTTGCGGACTTCTGATACGATTCGGTCCACGATGCTTTTCATGCTTGCTTTGAGCGGGAGGGTGTTGTGGATGTATTGTTTCTGGTTGCCGTGGATCTGGAAGAAGTCCATGAGGGATTCGCTGGTGCGTACGGTGACTTCGTCGAAGCCGAAGAAGAGGAGGGATGCGTTTTTCCCGATTGCTGTGATTTCGAGAAAGCCGCCTTTTGAGAGGAAGGTCATGTGGCCTTCCTTGACGGTCTTCTTGTCATAGAGTTTGCAGGAGATTTCGACCTGTCCCTTGAGTACGAATATGACGAAGTGGTGCTGAAGCTGGGATTTGATGACGGATTCGTTCTTGTCCAGCGGGAGGTAGGACACGCCTGTGACATGGTTGTTGTCCTTGTAGACCAGTTCCATGCTGTCTTCGTGCGATATGAGGCTGTAATTTTTCATTTTTTAGGGGGAGTCTGAAAAATATTTTTTTGTTTTGCAACTTTTTATCCCATTGTTTGTTACATGTCGTTTGGGAGAAGAAGTGATACTTTGTACGAAAAAGTGAAATTCAATTTCTTTGGCAAAATTATAAACATTTAGAAATAAACAATATAAATTTGGAAAGAATCGTTGGGGATGCCCGGTCGAGCCGGGCATGACGGTTAATGAAGGGGATGACGATGAGGAAAGTGGTATTTAATAATGTGTAGAGATATGCCGGTTATTGCGACGTTCCACATGGGTTGTGGAGATTTTACGATGAGGTTTGAGGGACAGAGGACTTTCAAGAAGATTACGAAGTCGAAGTATAAGACTCTTCTGCTGCTTGAGTC
>JAZQXH010000077.1:0-21134 GCA_045632745.1 Alloprevotella sp. | reverse complement strand
ATAATTAATTAAAGTTTCTAATTAAAGTTTCGCAAGTGCTCAACTTGTTAGGTTATTAGGTTTTAAGGTTTACCATTCGGGGAACTCCCTTTTCGTTTATATAAACAGTATGGATAGTCCTCAAAACCTTAAAGCGTAGCGACCTAACAACCTCATAACCTGATTCAACTGAAGCTTGCGAAAGTTGAGTAATAAAGATAAAAATTAACTTTTAAATATGAAACAAATCTACCTACTTGCAACTGTGGGCATCATGCTGCTCACCGCTTGCAACAACCACACCTCAACAGCGCACAACGAACACAACCACGCTACGCATGCACACGGAGCGCACGAAGGACACAACCATGACGGGCACAACCATGACGGACACAATCATGACGGACACAAACATGACGGACACAAACATAACCACGATGCACACGCAGATCACAACCATCCCCATGCTACTGAAGCAAAAACGGGTCACGCACACAACGAGAATAGCGACGCCATCATTATCGAACCGGCAAAGGCTAAGCATCTGGGCATTGTGAGCGAAAAGATTGCGTTGCAATCATTCCGAAAGTCCATCCCCGCAAGCGGACGCATCGAAGCCGCTCAAGGAAGTGAGCACACGATTGTAGCAACGACCGCTGGCGTGGTGAACTTTGCACGCACATTGGTCGAAGGACAACATGTCAACAAAGGCGAATTGGTGCTCAACATCAGTGCCAACCATTTGCAGGAGGGCGACCCCGTTGTACGCGCACGCATTGCCTACGAAACGTCAACCGCTGACTACGAACGCATCGCACGACTCCTTGAAAATCGCCTGGCAACTCAAGCCGAATACAATGCCGCCAAAGAGCGCTACGAAACAACACGCATCGCATACGAAAGCCTTGCCAAGCAACACAACACCAATGGTACAGGCATCCATGCCCAGCAAGGCGGATACATCAAGAATTGCCTCGTCAGCGAAGGCGACTACGTGAGCATGGGACAACCGCTCATCATCACTACCTCACAAAACCGACTTTACCTGCATGCTGAAGTGGCACAACGCTACTTCGCCGAACTCCACAACATCGAAACGGCCAACTTCCGTACATCGTTTGGCAACAACTATTATCAGTTGGCAGACATGGGAGGAAAACTTCTTTCCTACGGCAAGTCTGTTGGAGAAAACAGCCACTTCGTAACAATGACCTTCAGCTTCGAGGGTCGAGCAGATTTAATGCCTGGAAGCAGCGTTGAAATATTCCTCTTAGGACGCAATCAGGAAGGCACTATCGTACTCCCTAAATCTGCTCTCATCGAAGAGCAGGGCAACTACTTTGTCTATGTGCAACTCTGCCCCGAAAGTTATAGCAAGCAGGAAGTAAAACTCGGTATGACCAACGGCAACGACATTGAAATCATCAGCGGATTGACAGCAGGACAAGCAGTCGTAACGCAAGGTGCATACCACGTAAAATTAGCAAGCACCAGCAACGCACTTCCTGCCCATAACCACGAACATTAACTTTATGAGGTTTTAAGGTTCTAAGGTTTTGAGACTATACAGCACTTTTAGAATGCCGAGTGCAGAGTTTTACAAGAGAACAGAGAACAGAGAACAACTACCATCCGGATGGTTTCTCATTTCTCATTTCTCATTTCTCCTTTTCAAAATGGCACATCATAAACAATGCTCAATAAAATCATTTTATTCTCCCTTCGCAACCGACTGACGGTCATTGCCGCAGCAATGTTGCTCATGGTAGCAGGGTTTTACACCGCCTACCACACAGAGGTCGATGTATTCCCCGACCTGACAGCTCCTACCGTAGTCGTTATGACCGAAGCCAACGGCATGGCAACGGAAGAAGTAGAACAACTCGTCACCTTCCCCATCGAAACCACAGTCAACGGAGCCACTAACGTACGACGTGTTCGCTCATCGAGCACCAATGGTTTCTCCATCGTGTGGGTTGAATTCGATTGGGACACGGACATTTATCTGGCGCGCCAAATTGTGAACGAAAAGTTGGCTCTCGTCAGCGAAGCCCTGCCCGAAGGTATTGGCAAACCCACTATGGGACCGCAATCGTCCATCCTCGGCGAAATCATGATTATCGGACTCACTGCTGACAGCACCAGCATGATGGACCTTCGCACCATTGCCGACTGGACAATTCGCCCTCGCCTGCTCTCAACGGGAGGCGTGGCACAAGTGGCAGTCCTCGGTGGCGACATCAAGGAATACCAGGTGCTCATCGACCCCGTGAGGATGAAGCACTATGGCGTGACGCTTGCCGACGTCGTAGTCGCTACGCAAGCAATGAATCAAAATGTGAATGGGGGCATCATCTACGAGCACAAAAATGAATACATCGTGCGCGGCATGCTCTCAACCACAGAGATTCAGAAGATGGCGCGCACCATGGTGAAGACCGTAGGCGGCAGCCCCGTGATGCTCGAAGACATAGCCGAAGTGCGCATCGGAGCACAGGAACCCAAACTCGGATTGGCGTCCGAACGAGGCAAACCTGCCGTGCTCCTCACCGTGACGAAGCAACCCCAAACGGGCACAATGGACCTCACCGAAAAACTCGACTTGGCAATCGAAGACCTCAAGAAGAACCTGCCTGCCGACGTCAATATTTCTACCGACATCTTCCGCCAAAGCCGATTTATCGAAAGTTCTATCAACAACGTGAAGACGTCGCTCTACGAAGGATGCTTCTTCGTCATCGTGGTGCTCATCATCTTCCTTGCCAATCTGCGCACCACCTTTATTTCGCTCATCACGCTCCCCCTATCGCTGGTCATCAGCATCCTCACGCTCCACTACTTCGGACTGAGCATCAACACAATGAGCCTTGGCGGTATGGCCATCGCCATCGGGTCGCTCGTGGACGATGCCATCGTCGATGTTGAAAACGTGTGGAAGCACATCCGCAAGAACCAGCAACTGCCCCTCGAACGCCAGCGCGGTATCATCGAAGTGGTGTTCGAAGCATCGCGCGAAGTGCGCATGCCCATCCTCAACTCTACGTGTATCATCATCGTCAGTTTCGTTCCTCTCTTCTTCCTCAGCGGCATTGAGGGACGTATGCTGGCCCCCCTCGGCATTGCCTTCATCGTAGCGCTCACTGCCTCTACACTCGTAGCGCTCACGCTCACCCCCGTGCTTTGCTCCTTCATGCTGAAGCCCAAGCGCTCCGAGCGTCCTGCTAAAGACTCTTTCGTGTCGGCTCGCCTCAAACTGCTCTATCAAAAGGCACTCATCGGATGCCTAAACCACCGCAACGTCGTGCTGAGCATCACTGGCGCCCTCTGCCTTGCAGCCATCTTTGCCTTCACTACGCTCGGACGCTCCTTCCTCCCCTCCTTCAACGAAGGGTCGCTCACCATCAACCTCTCTTCGCTCCCCGGCATATCGCTCGAAATGTCCGACCAACTGGGGCGCGAGGCTGAAGAACTGCTACTCAGCGTACCCGAAATCCAAACCGTAGCACGCAAAACGGGCCGCGCCGAACTCGACGAGCACTCGCGCGGCGTAAACGGTAGCGAAATCGAAGCCCCCTACGAACTCAAGGACCGCAGCCGCAACGAAATGCTGGAGGAAGTGCGCGCAAAACTCTCTACGCTAAACGGCGTGAACGTCGAAATCGGACAGCCCATCAGCCACCGCATCGACGCCATGCTCTCGGGCACAAAAGCGGGCATTGCCATCAAGCTCTTCGGCGACGACCTCAACAAGATGTACCGCCTTGCCAACGAAATCAAAGCAGCCATCAGCGACATCGAAGGTCTGGCTGACCTCAACGTAGAGCAGCAGGTTGAACGCCAACAGCTCAAGATTGAACCTCGCCGCGAAATGCTCGCACGCTATGGCATCAGCATGGCTGACTTTGCAAGTTTCGTCGAAGTCAACCTCGCCGGCAGCGTCGTTTCGCAAGTCTATGAAGACGGCAAGACGTTCAACCTCATCGTCAGAGCACAAAACGACAAGCGCGATGAAATCGAAAAAATCCGTCTGCTCACCATCGACACTTCCGACGGATTGAAAATTCCGCTCTACGAAGTGGCTGACGTGGTTTCTGCCATGGGTCCCAATGCCATCAGTCGCGAAAACGTGAAACGAAAAATCGTTATCTCTGCCAACACCCACGACATCGACCTCGGCACAGCCATCTCCGCCATCAAGGAGCGCATCAGTGAGCGCATAGCCTTCCCCGAAGGCTACCACATCGAATTTGGCGGACAATTCGAAAGCGAACAAGCTGCCAGCCGCACCCTCCTGCTCACCTCTATCGTAAGCATCGCCATCATCTTCCTGCTGCTCTACATGGAGTTCCGCAATGCCATGCAGAGTGCCGTCATCCTGCTCAACCTTCCGCTCGCACTGATTGGCGGCATCTTCGTGCTCGTCTTCACCACAGGCGAAGTGAGCATCCCTGCCATCATCGGCTTCATTTCGCTCTTCGGCATAGCCACCCGAAACGGCATGCTGCTCGTGAGCCACTACAACCTGCTCCACGAAAAGGGAGTGACGCTCCGAGAGAGCATCGTCAGCGGTTCCATCGACCGCCTCAACCCCATCCTCATGACAGCCCTCAGTTCTGCCCTCGCCCTCATTCCGCTGGCTCTGGGTGGCGACCTCCCGGGCAACGAAATCCAGAGCCCCATGGCAAAGGTTATCCTTGCCGGACTGCTCACCTCTACGTTGCTCAACATCTTCATCATCCCCATCATGTACGAACTCCTCAACCGAAAAAAGCGATGAAATTCCTACATACATCCCTGCTCGCCATAGCGCTCAGCAGTCTCCATGTACCCTCTCTCCATGCACAAACATGGGCAGACGTGCTTCAACAAATTGAGCAAAACAACCTCGAACTACAAGCAGCCGACCAGCAAACCTTAGCCGCGCAGCTCGAGTCGAAGCGGTCACTCAATCTCCCCGACCCCGAAGTGAGCTACAGTTCAGTTTACACCAACGGCACAGCCCCTGGTCACGGCACAGAATTCTCTGCCACACAGTCCTTCAACTTCCCCACCTACTACCTCAGTCAGCACAAGAACGTAAAGCTACAGAACGAGACTGCCACCATCGGCAAGCAGGTAGTACGCCGCAACGTGTTGCTCAGCGCCAAGTTACTCTGCATCGACCTCACCCACTACCAGCAAACCGCCGCCCTGCTCGACCTTCGACAGCAACGTGCCGATAGTCTTGTGGCCCTACTCACGAATGCTGAAAACACGGGCGACGTCTCAGCCCTCACCACCAACCGCATAGCCCTCGAACGCCTCAACATACGCACAGCCGCTGCTCAAAACGATGCCTCGCTCCGCACAGCGCTCCAGCAACTACAAGCGCTCAATGGCGGTCGCCACTTAGCAATCGGAGCGATGAACTATCCCCTCATCAGCCTTCCTAAGGACTACGACGCACTCGCCGACCAGGTGCTCCCCAAGCATCTCGACGTGAGCCTTGCCCACTCCGCAGCTGTAGCGGCAGAACAAGAGGTACGAGTGACGCGCCAGAATAATCTGCCCCGACTCACAGCGGGCTTCAAGCGCTCCACCGACCTCACCAACTCTATGAACGGCTTCGTCGTAGGCATGTCCATCCCCATCTTTAGCAACCGCAGCGCCACCCGTACAGCCAAAGCACAAGCACAGAGTCAGCGCCTGCGCAGCGACGAAGCAGCGCTCCAGGCCCAAGCCTGGCTCATGAGCCTTCACAACGAAGCCATGCAACTCAGCGAAGCCCTCAGCGCCATCGACGTCAGCCAGCTCCAGCAAAACCTCAAGCTGTTAGACATCGCCCTCAGCGAGCGCCACCTCACGCTCACCGACTACTACACAGAGTGCGAAGCCATCTACACCGCCCTGCAAACGCGCCTCGACCTCGAGCAGCAATATCAGCGCATCGTAGCTGAAATCTATAGCAACGAACTTTGATTTTAGAGTACAGAGAACAGAGTACAACAGCCTTGCGGATTACTTGATTTTTATCAACTGATTAAACAGATTGCACAGATTCCCATGTCCTGCATAGCAAAACCGTATAATCACGTTGATAAAAATAAAATCTCGTTGATAAAATATAAAGTAATCCGCACGGCTGTTGAACTTTTGCTTATTACGCCGTTCCAGCGTGCGGGCCGACAGAATAAAACATCGCGGGTGCCAATCGTACTCAGTGCTCAGAACTCAGTCCCTCGTAATTTAAGATGTCCGAAAATATGGTTTAACTTTTTTCGTGCATTTCAAATTTTCACCCAAAATGGATTTGCACAAAACAGGCATTTTCACGGGGCCTGGATAGCAAAATGAAGCATCAAAATGTTAACGGATGTAAAAATGACGTAAAAAGCTGATTTGGAAATAAAATATTTTCGCAGTATATTTGCACAAGGAAAAAGGAGGGCCATGCTGCCCCCCTTTTTTTGTGTCCTTCCTCCTGAAAACTTCCTTTGAAGAAGGATTTTTTTCCTTTGAAGTAGGAAATTTTGCCTTTGAAGAAAAATTAAATTCCTTTGAAGAAAGAAATTTTGCCTCAAATTCGGCAAATTTTATATACAATATTTAACAAATAAAGATGCAAAATATAAACTTTGTTAAAAACTTGCATTTTTTGATATATATCAATTTGGTTAAAATTCGTTAAATAACCATTTCGCATAATTTTGCAAAAATCCATATCTCACCAATAGCTTGATACTCCCTCTATCACTATCCTATGTCCACGTTGTAATCCAATTCAAAAAACTAAATTTCTGTTTCTTCAAATCTTCAAAAATAAAGTTTATTTTGTGAATTGCTTTCAAATTAGTATTTTTGCATAGGTAGAAACATCACATTCTTTATATCAGAATGATTAATAGATGTTTACAACGCAATTCAGAAAAGAAAAATTACTTACGTTTTTACCATTTAAAAAGGACCGCAAAGTGATTTTTGCAGTCCTTTTTTATTGTCTACGTCAAAACATTTCCAATTGTAACCCTGGAAGTTGAGGTAATTGCGTCTTCTTTCCATGAAACAATTGAATGGCTCCGAATTGTTTGTCCGTTATCGTTAAGATCCCCACTTTGCCATATTCAGGTAAATAGGATTTTACACGCTTCACATGAACTTCGGCATTCTCACAGCTGGCGCAATGACGAATGTAGATGGAGAATTGAAACATTGTGAACCCATCCTGCATAATCAGTTTTCTAAACTTCGTGGCTGCCTTGCGGTCGCGAAGCGTCTCGGTTGGGAGATCGAAAAATACAAGCACCCACATAACTCGGTATTCGCTAAAACGGTCCATAAATTCCTGTGTTTTATTTTTCTGGATAAACTACTTTTCTCTGTTCTCCACTGAAACATTTATACAGAGAAGCAGTTGTCTGCGTTGCAGCAACCATAAGCGGACTGCGCTTGCCACCAATTACAACATCAAGCGTAGGGATAGACAGCAGTTCTGCTTTCCAGTCGCGCGTCAAATCTGCTGTAGGCAAACCTTTGCGCTGCACCAATCGGAAAACATGCTCGTCCACATAAGGACGATAGGGTTCCATTATGTCATCGGCAAGGCAATAGGCGTTGTAGCGGTTGTGATGGTGGATGCCCAAAGTGGGAAGCAATCCGCTGGACACTAAAGCACGTGCAATAATAGCACGCAGGATGGCATAGCCATAATTCAATAGATTATTAGGAGGTATGCCCTCGCGGTCGCGAGTAAATCCATCGATGTGTTGCCCAAAGAGGTGTTTCCAATAATAGGCGGCAGCTCGGCCTTCCAAATTGTCGGAGTCACCACTACGTACATCCTTTGCCCACACGTGCATACAATCAACTCGCACTTCGCTACACGCTTGCAACACCGCAGCCTGATTGCTGATTTTGCATTGCACAGTTTGTTGCCACAACTGCTTTTTCAACGGCAAGGATGCCTCAATCTGATGGCGGAAGCGTTCGCTCTGCGTAGTATTTCCACACAGCGGTAGCAACAATCCTACGGGCAAACTTCTGTCATCGCAAGTAATAAGTACACAATTATTGGCAAGCAGAGCATCCATTACCCCGGCGGTAATAGTGATGCGCTTATTGTCGAGCACCACTACACCGATATCCTCTATAGGTAGGGTCGTAACCGCTTCTTTCTTAATAATCTCTGCAATTTCGGCATTGGTTTCGACTTCGGGGATTTTAACGACCAATTGCTTGTCGCGCAAGGATAGATAGGCAGGATTGCCAAAATACAAAGTTCGTTTAATCATAGCAATAAGATTGTGAATGGGTTAAACTATAGGGATACAAAAAGGGATTATTGCAGGCGCAATAATCCCTTTAACTCAATATTAATATTCTCCAACAGCCACAATTTGTCCGATGTGGTTGATGCGGACTTTAATAATTTTATTCATTATGCCTAAGGACAGGATTCTTTTCCAAGTAACATCTTTCAATTTATTGTCTTTGTCCACGTTAGTTTCTAAATGATGTCTAAAAATGTAGTCCTTACTTGCAATCGTTTGCACCCTAAACAAATTAGGACTAATCATCGCATAGTTGTTAGGATCCAACAAATCGATTTCCTTCGGGTCAAACCCAGTTGCTTCATTTGGGAATACGAAGTATTCGTTTTGCTTCATGGTGTAAAGGAACTTCCAACCTTCGTCACGCTTGTATTCTTTATCAACAGCAGGAAGTCCTTGATTGATGCGCGCAACGGCTTCGTAGAAAGACACGACGCGTTCGTCTAACTCCATGCGAGGCATGCCGTCTTCGTCAAGAATGGGTTGACCCTTCTTGTCAAGCACAGGTTTTTGATAAATGGCAACATGATGGTTATTGGAAGTGTTGACGAAATCTACAGGTATTCTTCTCCCTTGTTCATCAAGCATCAAGCGACCTTCCTTGTCACGTTTATCATGAAGTGACTGCGCATTACTTACACCATAGATTGTGACGCGCTTGATGCTTATGCCCTGCTCCTCGTTCAACCAAATGGGATTTTCGTCCAAATTGATAAACGCCTTCTTGGGGTCGCCACCGAATGCTTCAAGGCGTGCCTCAAGCAACTTGCGAATTTTGACATCCACCACCTTGGCTACGTTCAAGTCAGGAGAAACGTCCTTGCGGATAGTATAGGTAGTATCCAAACTTACGGTTTTTACCTTAGATGGAACCGCCTTGGTATGTGCCTCGTTCAACCAAATGGGGTTCTTATCCAAAGCGTTCTTACCTGTAAAGGCTTTCTTGGGGTCGCCTCCAAATTGGTTGAGGCGCCAAAGCAGAGCTTCGCGATAGATCGCTTTGCAGACAGTCGCAATTTTGACTGCATCGAAGGCTGAACCTACCGATTCCTCTTTCGTGACATACTCCTTGCGACTGCCATAGATGGTCTCGTTGTGCAACTGTCCGCGCGGAGTTAGTTGCACCTTTGCAAAGGTTCCTCCCTTGGGCTTGCGTACTTTATTGACATTGAGCGTAACTACCTTATTCTTCGCCTTGATAGACACAAGAATTTGTGATAATTGGCTTAAAGCCTCTGCTCTGAACGCATGCAAAGGTATGGGGGCAATGGCACGCCCGCTTTGGAAATACGCATTGCGGATACCATAAAGTTCTGAGCCTTCCTGATGCGCAGCATTCTTATTGTTAAAGTACTGGATAAACGCTGGTTTTGTAAATGCCACGGTGAGAGCGTCCATAGCGTGGTGGCGATGGTCGTTGCGTTTGGTCCAATCTGTGATGCGTCCGATTTGGCGTCCGTCGCGGTCTTGGTGGTAGGTTACCTTTCCGAGTGCGGCATATTTATCCCAGTTCAACTCCTTCATGACGTCAATCAATTCCCAGTCCTTACGGAGTTGTTCGGTGATGCTACCCGAAGTGGCAACCACACGCCGACAGATAGTTTGAAGCATTGCTAACGCACGCTTAGCGATGTACTGCGTGTTGCGAAGGTCGCGCTCGATGAAGTCTTCCGGAATTTCATATTCCGTCATCTTCAGTTTCTTCAACTTGGTCTTCTGTTGTGCAAAGACGGAAGTACATGTTTCAAGATAACGCTTCAATCCCTCTTCACCATAGGTTTCGCTCACAAAGTCGTAAGCCGTTTGTTTCCCCTTTTTGATGTTCACATCACGGTATTCCAAAGTCTTGTTAGAGAATGAATCGTCAAACAAACGTGCTTGAGGAATGATGTGTTCGATGTCTATCTCCTTGGAGAAGAGTTTTTCGCGTGGAATATAGGTGTCGGAGTAAAGTGTCTTATACCCATTCGCCTTAAGTTCTTCGTAGAGGCGATAGCGAATGATGTCATTGCGTGAGGGGTGAGATATGCCAAACTGCTTCTGAAGTAGTTCGCGAATCTGTTCCTGCTGCTTGGTGGCAACCGATATTGCCTTGGTCATTTGTTCGCGTTCCTTCTGGCTTTTCTTAAGTTCGCGCGCCAATTCTACACGAATTTCATCGGGGCGTCCGTAAGTGCAGATGATTTCGTTGACAACATTGACCATTTGGTTGAGAATCTTTTCGACCACAGGGTTGCGCAAGGCATTCTTAGGAAGTAATTCCAGCTGAGGCAGCAATTCCTTCTGCTCAATTTCATCCTTAGTCAAGGAACTTGCTGAATGACGATAACCGGCATAGGCGCATGCAACGTCATAACCGCAACCTTCTTTCATGTAAGGAAGGATGTTGCGAATCGCCTTGGCACTCAAACTGCCGTAATCATCCTCAAACACGAGGTCCATGAGAGAACCAACATATTCAGCCTGACAACCACAAAACAGCGTCAATTTCTCCTTCAATTTACTATCACCCGTAGCCGAGTTGTCACCTTCAAAGGAGTAGAGCAAATGCCAAAGTTGATAGAAAAGTTGGTCGTCTAAAGGTTGGTCAAGATAAACCTGCGTGTCGAGGATTTCGCAGTTCCATCCAAGGGATTCAAAAACAGCACGTGCTTGACGCTTAAGTTCTGTAGAAGGTTTCTTGAAATCCAGCGGTTCGTGTCCGCTCATATCCATCATAGCGCTGAACGCTTGATAGAACAGTTGGCCTGTAGTATTCCCCTTTACGGTTTCAAAGTTTAGGTCAAGCGAATCTGTTTTGTCAAATAACAACTTAAGAATCTGCGCCTTCTTCAACTCTGCTTTGATAGAAAGTTCCTCTGCCAAGATTTCTTTTTCCTCTTGCGTAAGGCGCCTTCTGCCTTCGAGCGCTAATGCTTCACTCGCTTCGGTAGCATTGGTGGGCGATGCAACATTTTTCTTAGCACGCTTCTTCTTACCTGAATCGTCAACAACAATGACCTCTATATTATTGAGCGATTGCCAAATCTTGAAATCCTGAAATAGAGGAGAGGAGCGGGGAATGACACGACTACCCACCACTATGGTTTTCTTTTTTCCGTCTCGGAGAACGACCTCTTGATCCTTGCGCTCAAATTCGCAGATGCTGATGAGTGACTTTTGACTCTTCAAACGACGTTGAAAGAAAATAACGACATCGCGAATTTCACTCTTCAGTTCGGGAGTGAGTTGTGGGTGAAAACGCGCTTGACTTTCCCAAACTGCTTCAAACTCATCCATATAGTCCTGACGGTAGAACACAAGATTCTTCAAACTATTATGGCGATTTTCGTTGATGCGGTTCAACAAATATTGCCCCACAGTGAGATGATTGAAGAAGAGATTCTTGCTGCGATCGCTAATCGCACCAAGATAACCGCTCGATTTATTAATATCAGCATTAATTTCCTGCAGGACGATAGCCAATTCCTCTGGGTGCATTTTTTCAGCAAGCGCCTTGCTTCGCCAAGCATAATTTTCTTTTTTCAACTCAGCACCCTTAGCCTTACGATTGGGTTTCACAAGTTTAAACTCGAAATCCTTTATTTCATTTTGTGCTAACTCTTCATTCCATGTCTTACGCTGCTCAGTCCATACAAAATTCTTGGCAAGGATGTCCCACGTTTGCGATGCGTTTTTACCTGTGAGCGCTTCTTTTAACTCAGAGGTAAGTACTTGGGGATAATATTGACTTTGGAAATCCCAAATACAATTAAACTCTTGTTGCAAGTCCGAACGATAAAAATCGGGCAGTGCCTTCTTACCATTACTCAATATTTGAAAACACAACTCTCCCGGCGTGAGATTTTCATCATAAAGCTTTTTTGCAACGGTCATACCATCAATCAACTTGCCATCTTCGCCACTTTTTGCCTTACGACTACTCTTATACCCTCTCTTTTTGTTTATCATGAGAAGCACACGCGCAAACTCCTGCAAAGAGATTTGCTCTGTAACCGCTTTAGCGCGTAATTTGTAAGTTTCGTAAGTAGAGTTCTCGCCGTTTTCAGAAAGCAACGTTTCATCGGTGATAAAACCATGCTTCTTGAGGATGCTTAATAAGGTAGAGCGACGTTGCTTGTAGCGTTGCAGATTACGACGAGCACAACGTTTTTCGCGCCTTGTTTGGTTTGTTGCAATAGCTTTCCCTTCTTCATATTTGGAGGATTCATCAGTTGAAAGTGGATTAACACGTACACCTAATTTTATGATAGAAGATTGTTCGGATTCGTGTTCTGCCTCATTGACCAATGCCCAACCAATACTTGTTGTACCGAGGTCTAAACCTAATATTTGTTTCATGATAGACTTAAACTTTTGTATTTTGTTTCAAATTTAAAAAAATTAAATAGAATTAGGCACATTTATTTGGCAGTTTCATTAAAATTTCTTTCCTTTGCAATACTAATTTGAAGCAATTCTCAATAAGGATTTAGTTCCGTTGTGAAGACATTAAGTGCCCTCGTCCTTTAACGGGGGCATTTTCATTTAAAGCAATCAAAAATTATAAAGCAAAATAAAAAACAAAATAGATTATGAAAAACTTTATTCATTCCATTTTCATCATGATGTGCATTGCGCTTTGCGTTTCATCGTGCACATCTGTTACGCCCGACGCAGGACAAGAAGGTGTGAAGATTCATAAGCCCTGGATCTTTGGAAGCGGAGGCGTGGATATGGACCCCGTGGAAACCGGACTTTCGTACACATGGCTGAGCACGGACTACGTTATCGTTTCGATGTTGCCACAGAAATTTGACGAAAAATTGGATGATGCAACTTCTAACGACAACACCCTACTCGACTTTAACACTCAAATTCAGCTGCAGGTGCGCGACAACAAATCGCCCATCCTGATTCAGAACTATGGCGAAAACTGGTATGAGAGAGTGATTCAGGAAGTATATAGAAACACCGTACGCGGATATATTTCAAACTTTGGTCCGTTCGACTTGATGAGCAACCGCGAAGTGCTGGACTCTATCAACGTTGCCGTGAAAACCGACATGGTGAACTATATTGAAGAACTGAGCACAAAGTATGGCGAGTTGCCTGTTGACGTTGTAAACATTGTCATCGGGCGAGCCATTCCTAACGAAAGGCAAAAAGCAGAAATGGATGCCACAGCTGCGGCTTCGCAAGCAAAGCGCACGGAAGAATCACGCCTCGAAATGCTAAAAGCAAAGGAGGCTGCAGAAAGACAACGCGCCATCGCTGACAAGGCATATCAGAAAGAACTTGGACTGACTACCGACCAATTCATCCAACTTAGAGCCTGGGAAATTATCAAGGAAAAGCAAGGTGCTAACATCGACGTAATGTTCAACGCTGACAACACCAACAAGATGTGGAACATCAGACGATAAAGACGCTGCCTAAAACATATTTTATTAGAAAGGCGACATACTACGCGTTCTGAACGAATCCTTGGCCTTGCGGACATACATCTTCAGCACATCTTCAGGCAAAGGCGTCATGCTCAAAAATCGGCGAGTTTGCTCTGGAAATCTATATAACGCTGTAGCCAATAGCCACGCCACCGCCATACGGACATAATAGGGCGATTGTCCTGCCACCACCCCCATTTGCGGTTGAATAGGTTTGCCTTTTTGAAACACATATTCGGACGTTATGAAAGTATAATCCAACCTGACGATTCTATCAAAAACCTTATCAATCCACTCAGCGCTCATCAGATAAGTCATCGACATTACCAAAGCAAAGCGCACTTCAAATTCGCAAGAAGAAGCAAACCACCCTTGAAGATAAGTCCACAAAATACACTTATCAAGCTTCGTTGCCCACTTTGCATTCGCACAAAAGGAGTCGCACACAGCCCAGTTATCCATTACAGGAACAAACTTTACAAGACGCTCAAAACGCTTTTCCGTAGAGCATTTTTCAAGATTTATCATAAATCCCCATACCATTATCTCCTCGTGAGACAAGGCTGCTGTTTCAAAACACTCAAATTTGTCAATTACAGCGCCGCCTTCCTCCTTCATCAAGCGAGATGCAACCATCTTCATGTCGGGTATATGCAAGCCCAATACGCGGCGATTTGGCAGGGCGTTTACAACGCGCAAGTGCCCACCTCGGTAGCGTTCGTCGCTTAAAAAGCGCTCGGATATATAAGGTTTTAAAATTTGCTCAATCATAAAAAATAATGGAAAGTAACGCTAAAATAACAACTTGGGACTTTTTATATTGATAACGTTTTATGGAGTCATTTAAAGAGTTGTCTTTTTGTCGCTTGCGTCTTTGTTCATCAGTCACATAGCCCGCTATGCTCCATCTTCGCAAAAACGAAATCAACTAAAAATACAAATAAAACTGTCCCAACTTATTATTTTACCGTTACTAAATGCATAAATCTTTGGTAAAATAAAGCAGTTGATACCCACAAAACTATATTTTTCAAACCACGAAATCTCACCGATATTCACAATTGCTACGCGGTTCGAAACAGAGTTCTCATCAACTCAACCCACTGTTTTTTTAATTACAGATTTATAATATTAGGTGAATGCCTTATTCAACTTTCGCAAGCTTCAGTTGAATTCATTAAAATCAGTTGGTCGTAAAATTGGTTTTATCCCGGTTAGATTTTCCACTCGTATCGTTCGTATAGCCTCTTACAATGCTTCATTTGCGACAGACAAAATATCTTACCCTCCCTCAGATTTCTTGATAAATCAAAGTTATTTTCACGTACCTTTATCATCGTACTTGGTAAGATATTTTGACAAAAGCATCCGACTGAAGTAACAATCTTAAGAACGATTTTTGACACAAATAAGCCTTCAAATGGCTTTTTATTATACAAGAACCTGTATTTCTTAAAATCATTAAATCTTTTACACGCTCAAGAGTTTAGTGAAGTTTTCACCTTCAAAACTCTGTTATTTGTCTCCCCTCAATCCTCTACCATTTAAGGTGAGTTCTATAAGCTCTCCCACCTTTTTTATAAAAATCTTCATAAGGAAAACGCGTTCTGTTCATCTAAAATATGATAAGAATTCTAACGCAATTTCCAATTCATAGAAAACTATGCACAATTTTACTACTTTACTGTAGGAATAAATGACTCATACGTGCCGTCATCATAAAAAACACGTATTTCTTTTACCTTCCTCAAAGGTTTGTCACATTTTTTCTCAATAAAATTAGTTTCGCCAGCAGTCACAAACTGACTATACCCTTGCTTTTGCGGAACATTCTTTTGCATGGGCGACGCAACTGCGCTTTGCGCATTCATCGTTGGAGCAAAAGTCATCTGCGATTCTGCAACAGCCATCGACAACAAATTTGTATCAGCTTCCGGCAAACCTGATTCAGACAAACTTCCACCAGGAACGTCGTCTAAAAACATTTCGCCCTCGCCAAATAATAGCCAATTGATATTAACATTGGGAAAAGCTTTATGAACAGCACAAACATGCGTGTTCGTTGGATTTGTTTTCCCATTAAATATATTAGACAATGATGCCGCAGAAATTTCCAGTCGCAACGCAAAATCCTGCTGCGTCAATCCTGCGTTCGTCATCAACGTTCGTATTCTTTCTTTCATAGAAAAAGTATATTATGTCAAACTTAAAAAATTATTACTTCCAAATTATATTCTTCAATTTGTAAAATCCAAAATCAATTATAGAAAACTCTATCGTAAACCCGGACGTAAGGAAGCATCCTTTTTGATACCCAAACGCAGCCATAGAAGCGTTCGTCAATATCAATTATAAAACCAGGAACTATCTCCATGCCCTTGTCGTCACATCGAAGAAGCAACCCTAAACTTTTATAAAATTCAATGAAATTGCAACTCTCCCAATGACTGACCTACGAAAAGTTTCATTAATCAACCTTAAATTCAGTTCACAAAGTTAAACATTAAATCCGAGTAAAACAAAATTTGTAAATACAAATATCTAAATCAACTTTATAAAACTTGATAAACATAAAATTTATATTTTAAAGTTTATATTTTACATTTGTTATATATAAAACTAAATCTGACTTAATTTCGCCTAAAACAAACTTTATCATAAACTTTAATTAAAATACAATATTATTTGATTTTCAGCATATTTTAAATACGTATATGTACTATTTTAGGAATATTTCATAAATATACATAGAATGCTAAACTTACTATTCTTATTACCCTTTAACTACTATCAATATTTATTTGGTTTTCAGTCAATTATATCATTAATTTTCACACGAATACTAATCATTTTACAAAGTGAAAGTTTTAAAATATAAATTATCTTTGTTAATATCAACAAATATAAAACCGCCATTAAAAACAATTAAACAAGATTTACTATTTATCCTTTTGATTTGGAATTTTAAATATCACATTTATAAATTTGCAAATGCAAATGTTAAATACTTTTAAACGTTTTTTATTTTCTGCCTGAAAGTACGAAAAATAGCATCATTTCGTCTAAAGCTGAGAAATGGTAAGGTTAACCTGTTTCACAAGATTCTCAGAAAGTCAAAACCAATCTATCTTTTTGAAACACAACAAATTAAGACACAAAACAAGAGTTTAAAAGAGTTCTCAGAAAAAAGAAAAAACTGCCTATTTCACGCTATTTTGAAGGAAAAACAAGGCGTTTTTAAGTCAAAAAATGAGTTTTATGCCCTATTTTAGTACCATTTTTCCATAATATTTACATTTTGTAAGTAGTTTACAAAAGAAACTACACTCCTTGATACTATAAAAATCTAAATTCACATATAAATTTACCGAGTTGAAATTCATTTAAAACTTTATGTTTTTAATAAAACTATTTATTCCAGAATGTAAATTTTAATCGATTTAACTTTATAAAAAAATCAAAATATCATCTTACTTTACTGACAAAAGAAGCAGGAACTTTAAACACAAAAGTCTTGACACAACCAAGAAATTATCACTGTAAAAAACATTACAGACAAAAAAAGGGAGTGAAGGCACACGCCTTTACACTCCCCCATTCATATCATTTAGACGATCGCATTCCATGAATAACATAGCATTTTTTCCGCTCACGGAAAGCTAAAACATCTTTTCGCTAATTCAAAATAAACCACACCAACTGCGTTAAAAGATCTTCGTTTCGAGACGCAGGTCCAGCTTCCACCCCCTTAAGGCGAGCATCAGCAAGTCGTATCTCGCCAATAATCTTCATCACCTTTACACCTGAATAATTCTTCATGGCAGGGAAGAACGTACGCTCCACTTGCCATTCCTTCACCCCCAACCAAGCGGCTATACCACTCGCTGTTTTCTCTGGAGAATAATATGCCAGCATCAGTTGAGAAAAGAAACGGAACAGTGCCGACAATACGACCACCATGGGATTTTCTTTTTCATTTTTGTAAAAATATTTCGCAATCATTATAGCTTGTCGCGCATCTTTTTTAACCAAGGCGTCCTGAAGTTCGAATATATTAAAAACTCTGCTCATCCCTACAGCATCTAAAACAGCATCTTTTTCTACTACCACCTGCTGCTGCCCTACTGGAATATTCACTGCCAACTTATCAATTTCGGATGTCAGTTTCATTAAATCCGCTCCCAGCAAATCTGCCATGATGTGCGACGCTTCGTTGGTCAATTTCAACCCCTTCTTACTTGCGTATTGCGCTGCAAAGGTTGGCACTTCACTTACGTATAAAGCCTTTGACTCAAACAATATTCCATGTTTCTTCACCAACGAAGCCAACTTTGTACGTCCATCTATCGGTTTATATTTATGGCAAACAATCAATACAGATGTCTCCGGGATTGACTTAAAATACAGTTCCAAATTCCCCACATTCTTCATCTGCTGCGCTTCGCGAAGGCAAACCACCTTTTTCTCCGCACCAAAAGGAAGATTTCTGGCTTCAGCAATTACAACTTCGGGCGTTGTTTCTGCACCATAAAACTGCACCAAATTAAAGTCGCGTTCCTCTGCAGGAAGCAATTCTTCAATCAAAGCTTCCGCCAATTTATCGATAAAAAAAGCCTCTTCTCCTACTAAAAAATAAACAGGAGCAAAACGATGCGCACGAATATCTCGTAATAGTAATTCAAACTCCTGAACAGGATTAGAGCGTTTAGAAACTACTGCCATTTTACGTATATTTATTATTGAAGTTTCTTGAGATTATAAGGTTGTGAGGTTATGAGGTCATGAGGTTATAAGGTCATGAGGTTGCTTTGTTAGAGCACAGAGTACAGAGTACAGAGTACAACTACCATACGGAATGCATACAAGCAAACGTTCGAGTCCGACAATCTCGTCTACCCGTACATATCAACTCGTCTACTAATAAAGCACAGAGTACACCTGTCTTGCGGAATGTAAGCCGGCGTGCAAACAATCGTGTCAGATTTGCGAGCTACACAGCCTTAAAACCTCATGAGCGAAGCGACTTTAAAACCAAACAAGTTGAGCACTTGCAAAACTTGAATTATATAATTAGCACATCAAGTTCAGACCTGTTTTTGATTCGCATCCAACATTCACACAAAAATCGACAATCAGCTGCATTCCCTACAGACATTCCGATTCGCTCTCCGGCGTACGCAAACATCTGCTTGTCTGTATTGCCAAATTCTATTTTAATGTTAAATTTGCGTTGTGTTAGTTGAGGAAGATTCTTTAACGTAGATTCTGATTCACTAAGAACAATCATCACTTCGTTTCGAATCATACACCTCCCCTATAGCATCATCAATCTGCAAAGTTAACGAAAACTAAACTTTTAAACCATTTTTCTCTCCAAAATATGACGCCACTCAACTTGCCCCCCTTCCCCATTCGCATTTCTCGAGACGCTACAAACGTTCAGCGCGTTTTCGACCCCTTAAGAAATCGCTGGATCAAATTGACCCCTGAGGAGTGGGTGCGCCAACATTTTATCAATTACCTCGTTCACTATAAAAACTACCCTTCCTCACTCTTAGCTAACGAGATAAGCATCCCCCTCAACGGTTCGTTACGCCGATGCGACTCTGTGCTCTACCACCGCGAAGGACTCGCTCCACGCATGATTATCGAGTACAAAGCCGCCCACATTCCTATCACCGAAGCCGTCTTCCGCCAAGTGTGCGCCTACAACAGCGAACTCCGGGCCGACTACGTTGTCGTAACCAATGGAATCACCCACTATATCTGCGAAATCGACAACACAACCCACAACTTCAAATATCTACCCGAAATTCCGGACTTCAAAGACCTCAAGGCTTATGCCGCTAAACAATAATCCCCATTCCCACCCCCTATTCCAATCGCAACATACATGAAACAAAGATGGCTCCTGCTCTTCTACATAAGCCTCGCCCCATTTACCCATATCATAGGGCAAAATTTTGCCCCCCAATCGTGGTTAAAGCATATCGCTGACGAACGCCCCATCGCAACACTTTCGCTACCGGGCGCCCACGATGCCGCTACGGGGCAGGGAGTCTGCGCTCCTCCCGGTCTCGGTGTGACGCAATCTCTAAACATTGCCGAATTATGGGATTGCGGCATACGCGTTTTCGACCTTCGCCCCGCCCTGAACAAGAACTCTCTGCATATCTACCACGGAATCCTAAAAACCCGAACATCCTTTCATGCTGCTATCGAAACTATCTGTTCGAAATTAGCCCAAAACCCCAGCGAATTTGCCATCGTCCTCCTGCGCGAGGAAAGCGAAACCGAGAACGAAGAAGAACGTCGCTTATGGCCCCATCACATTGGCTGTTTTATAGAGAATTTAGGCAACAAAGCTGCCCATTTTTCTAAAGACTTAATTTTACGCGACGTTAGAGGCAAAATTTTGTTTCTGACTCGAACGCCCTATACAGGCACGACCAAAGGAGGATACATCAAGGGGTGGAACCACACTGATAGCGGAAACAACAATGCGCAAATCATAGCATGCGACAACTCGTCCAAAGCCCGACTGCAAGTGCAGGATTACTACGCCCCAACCAATAAAGACAAGCTAACAGCCAAACTTCTTTGCGCCATCCGCTATCTAAACTTAGCACAAAGCGCGCCGAGCGACGTCTGGACCATCAACTTCATCAGCGGCTACGCCACTACATGGCTACAAAGCGGACATTTTGCCACCTCTTCGGGCTACAAACGCCATGCCGCCTACATCCACCCCGCAATTCTCAAAGCGCTCACCACTTTCCCCTCACCCTCATCGTGCGGCATCGTTATGATGGACTACGCCGGAGCCGACTCTGCAAACGGAGGTATTCTCCACTGGCAAAGATTTAAAACACTGGGAAGGCAAATCGTAAACGCCATTATACAAAAGAACTTTTGAGGTAGATTCTATTACTCAACTTTCGCAAGCTTCAGTTAAATCAGGTTATGAAGTTGTTAGGTCGCTACGCTTTAAGGTTTTAAGAGGACTATCCAGACTGTTTATGTAAGCGGAAGGAGCTCCCCGAATGGTAAACCTTAAAACCTTATAACCTAACAAGTTGAGTACTTGCGAAACTTGAATTCTATTATAAAACTCGCCATATTCATTCCGCACCACTAAATCATGACTATCCAAAATAAAAGATTCTCCCCCTCAAGGCTAAAAAATCAATCTATTGTTTAGTGGCACACTCGTAATTTAATTAATCCCGAAATTCTGCCTTGACTTTTTTCGTGCATTTCGATTTTTAGCCCAAAAATCGCTGTTGCAAAAAGCGCCCTTTTTGTAAGTTCTGAAATAGCAAAAGTGGGTGCGAATTTGTTAACTTTTGTAAAAATGGCGCGAAATGCAGATTTGGATTTCGCTGAAAAATGATGTATATTTGCATAAAGGTTAAGGAGGGCA
>JAZQXH010000076.1:0-13281 GCA_045632745.1 Alloprevotella sp. | reverse complement strand
TATAGCGACGGGGTTCCACCTCTTCCCATTCCGAACAGAGAAGTTAAGCCCGTCATCGCCGATGGTACTGCGTATAGTGGGAGAGTAGGTAGCCGCCTTTTTTCGAAGACCTTGTGAGCAAAATGCTTGCAAGGTCTTTTTTTAATTTAAATATGTGGTGAATTAGGAGGGATAAAATCGTTTTGATTAGTCCAAGTGCTCCTTTAATCATCAAAACGATAGTTTAGGCTTCGTCTAAATTTGATTTAATAAAATTTATGACGAATTGTGGCATTAAAAATCTTTACATATTTTTATTGTACGCAATTCTCTATTTGCATTGTGTTGAGTTGTTCAACGGTTATTGCGGGTATGTATTCTGCCTTTATACTTGTAGTGTGGGTTAGTTGTTTTAGATATTCCTCCATAGAGGACATGCCAACAGATGCGCGTAATGAATCTAATATTGTGGGATTTTCTACGGGGAAAACGTAGAGATTCATTGCACCAGGAGAGCCGAACTGAATTGTTTGGGAGCCATAACGTTGCGGGCGATTGCGTTTCATGGCGATACGGTCGTATAAAATTGCGTATTCATCGTTGCCAATCAAACCCCTTTGCGACATTTCTTCGATTAGAGGCAAATATTGCTCTTGTTTTTCCAAAGAAGCATGGTCGATTACAATCCAAATGGTTTTGTATGACTGTGGCGTCAGATTTGCTGGCAAGCCATCTTTGAGCAGGCTATCTATGATAGCGATATTTTCAAGGTCAGTGCGCTCTACAGCCTCTACTTCTGCTATTAATGAGTCAATAAGTTCGGTACGCCCTTCCACGGTCACGGCTTTTGTAAGTTCTGCCATTCGAGTTCGCGCACCTTGGTCGCTGTTCCACACCTCTATCAGGAGTGCATCCGTAGATTTATCGGAGTTACACGCTGCTAAACACAATGCGGAAAGTATGGGTATTATGAATTGTCTCATATTTGTCTCTTTGATTTTCTGGTATTTTGTTGAAAAAATCCGCTACATCTTACTTGCGTTTATTCTTCTGTGGTTGGCACGCCTTTTCCGTGGTGTCCTGCGATGCCGATGCTGAGGATGCTGATTTTGAGGTTGGGGATTGTGGCGAGCGTTTGGGCGCATGCCAGAATGGTAGAACCTGTAGTAATTATATCGTCGATGAGCAGGATGTGTTTGTTACAGAGAGGATGCTGGGGTGTGGAGGTGGAAGTGAGGGTGAAGATGTTTGCTACGTTTTCCTGGCGTTGATGGGTTTGTATTGTAGTTTGCGAAGGATTGTTCTTTGAGCGGCGTATGTGTTGTTCAGCGGTAGGGATGCCGGTGATTTGCTCTATTCCTTGTGCCACGCACTTTGCTTGATTGTAGCCGCGTTGGCGCTCGCGTTTCTTTGCCAGCGGAACGGGGATGATGCAGTCTATGTTGCTGAAGAAGTCTGTGTCGGCAAGTTCTTTAGCCATGGAACGTCCGAGGTAAATGCCTATTCCGGGGTTGTTGTGGTATTTAAGTGATTTGATGATAGAGGCGTAGCGCGTGTTTGGGTGATAGTGCATGTATGCGTTAGCGCTGACGATGGGTATTTTGCCCCAGAATATGCGTTCAACTGGATTACCTTTTTCGGCTTTGTAGTGCGTGAGCGGAAGGTTTATGGTGCATGCTGCGCAAATGTGATATTCGCCGGCTGTCAGTCTTCTTTCGCATACAACGCAGTGTTGCGGAAAGAGCGCCATCCGCAGATTTGTAAGGACAGTTTTCAGTAAGTTGAACATTTTTTATTTTCCGAAAATTATCGGTTCATTGTAAATAAATAACGATTTAGGGCGTGCTAAACCATTGTTTGGCACGCCCTAAATTTATGAAATTGATTTAGAAGGGGAGGTCGTCAGCAGGTGCTTGTGGAATGTCGGCAGCTGTAGGTGCGGGGATGTCGAAGGGTGCTGCGGGAGCGGGTGCAGCAACAGGCTGCTGAGCCTGATAAGGAACGACTCTCCATGCGCGTACATCATTGTACCAGCGGCCGTTGTATTCGCGAGCGTTGATATCGAAAGAAACTGTTACAACACTGCCTACCTGAATGTTAAATTCGTTGATTTTGTCTTCGCCGAACACGTTGAAGAGGCAGCGCTTGGGGTATTGTTCGTTGATGGTTTCGATGACGTAATCCTGTGTTGCCCAGTTAGCACCAGTGCGTGCTGACTGTCCGCTGCGCTTATCCATGACAGCGATAATTTTTCCTGTAATTTCCATTTATTTTGCTATAATTTTGATTTCGTTGGCAAAATTACATTTTCTTTTTTGTTGTTCCTAAAATTTAGATTGAAAATGTGGGAGTGGCTTAAAAATAAGTTTGATTCTTACATCAAGAGAAAGCTTTCTGTATTGAGAGACATTTTATGTTGCTCCCATCGTATTGCCGTATTTTTTCTCCTTTGTTATAGGGGTAATCTTATATTTTTATGTAATTTTGTCGTTGATTATTAAACCAGAGCGTCAGTGTGATATATTTTGCTGAAAGTCAGTTTCTGTATCCGGCTTTGAGGTCATGACTGCGCGCTTTTTTCAAAATAGGAAAGAATATAATATTATGAAGTTTGTCGTTTCAAGTTCTTTATTGTCACAGCGTCTTCAGACTTTAGGACGCGTGATAGTTCCCAAAAATAGTATCCAGATATTGGAGTCAATTTTGTTTAAGATTGAAGGTGGAAAGTTGACGCTTACAGCTGCCGACAACGAAACGATGCTTACAACCATTCTCGATTTGGTTGAAGCAGAGGGTGAGTTTACTTTTGCAGTGAATGCAAAGGTTATTCAGGATGCTATGAAGGAAATTCCCGAGCAGCCTGTGGATTTCTATGTGAATACCGATACGTTTGCGATTACGATTGACTATATGAATGGTCAGTACAACATTGTAGGACAGGATGCCAGCGAGTATCCCCTCACTTCAGGGTTGGGCGAAGATGTCATTCAGTACACTATTGATTCGCAGTTGCTTTTGGGCGGTGTAAACCGTTCGTTGTTTGCACTGTCGGTAGATATGTTGCGTCCGCAGATGACGGGTGTGTGCTTCGATGCGAAGGAAAATGAGATTGTCATTGTTGCTACCGACGCGCAGAAAATGGCATGCACGAAGTATCCCGGCATTGGTTCTGAACAGGCAGGAACATTTATTCTGCCCAAGAAGCCCGCAATGCTTTTGCGCAATTTCCTTGTGAAGGAAGAGGGCGACACACGTATTGCTTTCACGATGCGCAATGCTTCGTTTATAACCGAAAGTTATACGATGACTTGCCGTTTGATTGAAGGTCGTTTTCCTAACTATGCAGGCGTAATCTCTGTAAACAACGATATTGAAATTACGATTAACCGTGCGGCTTTGTTGAGCACGTTGCGCCGCGTGTTGATTTTCTCCAACACAGCGAGCTGTGCCGTGAAGTTGCAGTTCGATAACAACCGCCTCACGATTTCGAGCCACGAAATAGACTTCTCTAAGTCGGCTGAAGAATCTTTGCTTTGCGACTACCAGTTGGCGCCCATGAGCATCGGTTTCCATGGTGGCTACTTGCAGGAAATCATTAACAACATTGAGAGCGAGGATGTAACCTTCAAACTTGCGGGTCCTTCGCGTGCTGGCTTGATTCTCCCCTCTGAGACCAGCGAGAAGGAGGAAGTCATCATGTTGTTGATGCCCATGCTCGTTGTAGATTAAGTTGTTGGTGAACGCATAAACGGAAGGCAGATTTATGGCTTTAAAACTAACGCGCCCCTTGATTTTCTTCGATATCGAAACAACGGGGCTGAGTATCAGTACGGACCGCATCGTAGAGTTGTGCTTCGTTAAGGTATATCCTAACGGCAATGAGGAGGCGCAGTCGCTTCGCTTCAATCCGCAGATGCCTATTTCGGCTGAAGCGACGGCTGTTACGGGCATTACGAACGAGGATGTCAAGGATTGCCCCACGTTTAAGGAAAAGGCGGCTGAGCTGGCAAAGATTTTTACGGGCTGCGACATTGCAGGCTACAATTCCAATGGTTTCGACGTGCCCCTGCTCGTTGAGGAGTTTCTCCGCGTAGGTGTGGATTTCGATATTTCGAAAGCCAAGTTGGTCGATGTTCAGACCATCTTCTTCAAGAAAGAGCCCCGCACGCTCACTGCGGCTTACAGTTTCTATTGCGACAAGGATTTGGAGAATGCCCACAGCGCTATGGCCGACACACGTGCCACTTACGAAGTCTTGAAGGCGCAGCTTGAGCGCTATCCCGACCTTGCGGGCGATGTAAACTTCCTTGCTGACTTCACCAAGCGCAACGACAACGTGGACCTCGCAGGTCGCATTGTCTATAACGAGCAGCGCCAGGAGGTCTTTAATTTCGGAAAGTATCGCGGAAAACCCGTGCTCGAAGTGCTGCAACGCGACCCTGCTTTTTACGCGTGGATGATGCAGGGCGACTTTACGCAGAACACGAAGCAGGTATTGACAAAACTTCGTCTGAAACTTTTATAACAAATATATTTTGGGGCGCCAGCCGTATGCATCGCTCGCCCCACTCTTATTTGAAACACCCATGAAAGGAAAGCATATTGTACTTGGAATTACAGGGAGCATCGCCGCTTATAAGGCATGCTCCCTCATCCGTTTATTTGTGAAAGCAGGGGCTGAGGTGCAGGTCGTCATCACTCCTGCCGGCAAGGAGTTCATTACGCCCGTCACGCTTTCGGCTTTGTCGTCTCACCCCGTGATAAGCGAATTCTTCGCTCAGCGCGATGGCAGTTGGCATAGCCATGTGGACCTCGGACAGTGGGCCGACGCGATGGTCATTGCGCCCGCAACGGCTTCTTCTATCGGGAAGATGGCAAATGGCGTGGCCGACAATATGCTCATTACGACCTACCTGTCGATGAAAGCGCCCGTGTTCATTGCTCCGGCGATGGACCTCGACATGTATGCTCATCCCTCGACGCAACAGAACCTCGACCGCTTGCGCAGTTTTGGCAACTACATCATAGAGCCGACCTCGGGCGAACTTGCCAGCCATCTCATCGGCAAAGGTCGCATGGAGGAGCCCGAAGCCATCTTTGCCCACCTCGAACGTTTCTTTGCGGCGCAAACTTCGCAGCAGCCCAAGCGTCGCGTGCTGATTACCGCCGGACCTACTTATGAGAAAATCGACCCCGTGCGCTTCATCGGCAATTATTCTTCGGGCAAGATGGGATTTGCCTTGGCTGAAGCATGTGCAAAGTTGGGTTGGGACGTGGAACTGGTGTGCGGACCCGTAAAGACTTCTGTGAGTCATCCCGCTATCAAGCGCACCGACGTGGAGAGCGCACAGCAGATGTACGAGGCGTGCATGGAGCGCTTTGCTACGTGCGATGCTGCCATACTCTGTGCCGCTGTTGCCGACTTCACGGTGGACCAGGTGGCAGCGCAGAAAATCAAGCGCGGACCTAACGGACTTGAAATCAACCTTGTGCCCACAAAGGACATCGCTGCATCGCTCGGCGCTATCAAGCAGCCCCATCAGCGCCTCGTAGGTTTTGCGCTCGAAACGGTGAACGAGGTGGAGCATGCGCAGGAAAAGTTGCGCCGCAAAAATCTCGACTTCATCGTGCTCAACTCCCTGAACGACGCCGGCGCCGGCTTTGCTCACGACACCAACAAGGTGACGATCATCCCGGCAGAGGGCGAGCCCATTGCTTATCCCCTGAAACCTAAGACCGAAGTAGCTAACGATATAATAGAACAGTTATGTCAACTTTTCGTAAAATCCTAATATTGTCGGCGTTGCTGATTTCTACGATAAGCGTCCGCGGACAGGAAATCGAGGCGCGTGTCGTCGTGAACCATCAAAAGGTGGAGGGCACCAACGTTTCGGTATTCGAAAGTCTGCAGGAATCGCTCACGGAGTTTATCAACACGCGTCAGTGGACCAACCTGCAATTTCAGCGCAACGAGCGAATTGTCTGCAATTTTAACATAACGATTTCAGCCTACAATGATGCCACGGGCGACACGACTGCCGAACTGCTCGTGCAGAGTTCGCGCCCTGTCTATAATTCGGCTTATACAACGACAGTCTTCAGTACGAACGACCCCAATTTCAACTTCCAGTACCGTGAGTTCGACCAACTGGAGTTTCGCTTGGAAACGCTCGACAATGAACTGACGGCGCTGATAGCATACTACGTTTATCTCATCATCGGCATGGACCTCGACACTATGTCGCCGCTTGGTGGTACGGAGCAGCTGGAGACGGTGCGAACCATCGTGAACAATGCCCAAAGTTTTCAACTCTCTGCCAAAGGGTGGAAACCCTTCGAGGACGATAAGAACCGCTATGCCATCATCAACGACTACCTCGACAACGCGATGGAGCCTTATCGTAAGTTTCAGTATCAGTACCACCGCCAGGGATTGGACATCATGGTCGAAAATTCCGACCGCGGACGCGCCGGCATAACCGAGGCGATGGGATTGCTCAAGCAGGCTTTTGAAAACAAGCCTCTTTCGCTCTTGCCCCAACTCATGACGGAGTATAAGCGCGATGAGATTGTGAATATATATAACGGAAAAGCCAATATGAACGAGCGCGAGGAACTACTCGAACTGTTGAAGCGCATCAATGCTTCGCAGATTACGTACTGGCGTAAGATAAAGTGATTGAACCTATATATGTTACAACATCTAAGTATATCAAACTATGCTCTGATCGAGCAACTCGAAATCGATTTTACGTCGGGCTTCTCGGTGATTACGGGCGAGACGGGTGCTGGTAAGAGTATCATCCTCGGTGCGCTCGGTTTGCTTTGTGGTAGCCGAGCCGATGTGAAATCCATTAAGGCGGGTGCTCAGAAATGTTGTGTCGAGGCTGATTTCAATATTGAAGGCTTAGGACTCGAAAGTTTCTTCGAAACCAACGATTTGGACTTCGACGGAGCGTCGTGCTGCATACGTCGCGAACTTACCGCCGCAGGCAAGAGTCGCGCCTTCCTCAATGATACGCCCGTGACGCTCGCTCAGCTCAAGCAAATCTCGGCTTATCTCATTGACGTCCACTCTCAGCATCAGAATCTGCTCATGGGGCGCGAGGACTTTCTGCTCTCCGTGCTCGATGCCGTAGCCGCTAATGATGCCGAGCGCTCAGTTTATGCAAAGGCTTATGCAGATTTTCAGTCGGCGAATCGAAAGTTGGAGGAACTCCGCCTACGTGCTTCCGACGAGCAGTGCGACACGGAGTACATCAGTTTTCAGCTCGCGCAACTCGAAGAAGCCCACTTCCAACCCGGCGAACAGGAGGAGTTGGAGCAGGAGCAGGAGCAGTTGGCACATGCCGAGGACATCAAGCGTGCACTTTGTCAGGCAGGGCAGTGCCTGAGTTCCGACGAAAGCAGCGTCAGCCAGCAGTTGCGCGCCACGATAGCGCAGCTCCACCAAGTTTCCGACTACTATGCTGCTTCCGAAGAATTGGCGGAGCGCATTGACAGCTGCCGCATCGAGCTCGACGACGTCCTTGCCGAACTTGAGCAGGCCGCCGACCGCGTGGAGTACAACCCCGAACGACTGGCTGAGGTCGATGAGCGCCTTTCCTTGCTCTACAGTTTGCTGAAGAAGCACCGCTGTACAACCATCGACGAACTCCAGGCGCTGCAGCAGCAACTCCAGGCGCAACTCGACGAATCGCTCCACTTCGACGAGCGCCTGCAACAGCTGGAGGCTGAGGTGGGTCAACTGAAAAAACAACTCCATGCAGCAGGTAAAAAACTGACCGCAACGCGCACGAAAGCTGCCGACCTCATTGCAGCGCAACTCACAGAGCGCCTGCAAACACTCGGCATGCCTTCCGTGCAGACAGCGTTCGAAATATCTCCGCGCTCAGCTGCCGACCGCTCTGGGTTGGACGCCGTAGTGTTTATGTTCAGCGCCAACAAAAAAGTGCCCATGCAGGACGTAGCGCAGATTGCGTCGGGCGGCGAAATAGCGCGCCTCATGCTTTCGCTCAAGGCGATGCTGGCACAACATCAGCAGTTGCCCACCATCGTGTTTGACGAAATCGACACGGGCGTTTCGGGCAAGATGGCGGAGAGCATGGCGCGCGTGATGCAGCAGATGGCTGCGCGTTGCCAGGTGTTGTGTATCACCCACTTGCCACAGATTGCTGCCCTCGGAACCAAGCACTATATGGTGTATAAGACCGAGACCGAAGAGCAGACCGTCAGCAACATCGTCGAACTCAACGATGAGCAGCGCATACGCGAGGTGGCAACGATGCTCAGCGGAGCCGACCTTTCGGAAGCCGCCATCGAAAATGCTAAGAGCTTATTACGAACACACTAATCACAACTTACTCCTATATTTAATATGCAGAGATTCCTAACTCTCCTTATAGCTGGCTTCATGATGTTGGCAACTTATGCAGCCAAGAAACCCCAGCAAGCGATAGTGAACCTCATTAGCTACGACAAGTCGGGCGAAATCTTAGCTTCCGGCTATGGTTTTTTCATCAGTCAGGATGGGCGCATTGTTGTGCCCTATCAGTTGCTCGACAAGGCAGTGCGTGCTGAGGTCATCGATACAAAGGGCAAGCGCTACGAGGTGGCGCGCATTGTCGGAGCCAATAGCAACTACGACCTGGCTGTCGCAACGATTCATGCCGAAAAACCAAAGTTTGACTTCTTTGAGATAGCTGCCGACAGTGTGGCAGCGGGTGCTAAATTGTCGGTTTATCCTTACGCAGTCAAAAAGGCGAAAGCCCTTTCCGTCAGCGTTGACTCCGTAGCGCCCTACGATTCGCTTTGTTACTACACCACCACTGTGCCCAACGAGCAGCGCTTCGTAGGTTGCCCCTTGCTCAACGAGGCGGGGCAGGTCGTAGCCATCGTGCAGCAGAGCGCTTCGGCAGGAGCGTCGAAGACCTTTGCCATCGATGCGCGCTTTGTGCCTACGCTCCGCACGTCAGCCATGAGTTCCTTCAGTGCCGACCTGCGTCGCATCCGCATTCCTAAACTCCTGCCCGAGGGCGAGCAGAATGCCCAGAGCTACATCTTGATGCTCGATGCTGCCGATTCGCTCTGTACCGCTGTAGCGCATGCCGACTACATTGCGGCATATCCGACGAGCGCCGATGGCTATATGAATCTTGCGCAATTCAATCTGCTCTATGCCGACTACGAAGCATGCGAGCAGTCGGTAGCCAAGGCTTTCGAGGTAGCGCAGCAGCGCGACGAGGTGCACTATGCTTTCAGCAAGATGCTCTATCAGTTGGCGCGTTCCGGTGTGGAATATAAGGACTGGACAGCCCGTAAGTCAGCCGAAGAGGCTGCTGCGGCTTATGCTGTCAATCCGCTGCCGCTCTATCGCATGCAGCAGGCCCACAGCCTGTTTCTTGCCGGCGACTTCTCTGCGTCACGTCCTTGTTTTGAGGATGTTTGCAAAACCGAACTCGTATCCCCCGAGGCGCATTACATGATATCAAAGTGCCTCCTGCTTGCAGGTGCCGACACATTGCAAGCCATTGCCCACCTCGACACAGCCATCAATACGTTGCTTCAGCCAATTCAGAAAAATCAGGCATACTATGTGCTCGACCGCGCCAATCTCTATATGGAAATAGGCGAGTTTCGCAAGGCTGTGCTCGACTACAATCAGTACGAAGGCATCATTACGCCTCGTATGCTCACCGACCGCTTTTATGCGTTGAGAGCACAGGCAGAACTGGCAGCGCGCATGTATCAGCAGGCGCTCGACGACCTTCAGCATGCAGCCATCCTGTCGCCTCGCAATGCCTACTATCCGCAGGAACAGGCGCGCGTATTCCTCATCGTAGGTTATTACGATGACGCCATTGCCAAGGCACAAGCCGCTTTGGACATGGTGCCTCAGAATCCCGAGGCATACAAACTGATGGGCATTGCCTACCGACAGAAGGGCGACAAGCAGCAGGCGCAGCAGTGTTTTGCAAAAGCCAAAGAATTGGGCGACAACAGTGTAGATGAGTATTTGAAGTAAAATCGTTGTTTGTTAATTCTGTTATTTGACACCCTCTTAGAGAAAGTTTATAAAAGTAGTCTGCTCCTTTGATTAAAGGAGTAGTTTTACATTTTACCAACTGCTATGTCCCAACCGCTATGACGGTACCAATTGAGCGATATTCTCAAAATTCTCAAATAATTTTTGTGTGAATGAATATATATTCGTACATTCGCATTATCGTAAATGCTGTTATAGTAATGGATATTACGAAAGTGTATTGTTTTTTCTTTTTTTTACATTAAAAGTTGTGCCCGACACGAATAGGGTATAATGTTATGAAAAAAGTATTATTTTCGTTTGTAGCGGTATTGGCTACTGTGGTATGTGCGAGTGTATATGCCAGCACTTCAAATGTAGAATGTGTCAATAGTGAAGAAGTTCATGTGCATGCAACAGCGGAAGGAAAGGGGCCATGTACTTATCCTAATTGCAAATGTAAAGGATTTGTACAGCGTCCAGGATATTATCAATGTTGGTGTGGACATCAAAGTTTTTCGCACAAGTAATTGTTTTTGAATTTCAGTGTTGTTTTTCTTAAATAATCTGAATTATCATTTTAATAATAAAAGAGGAGACTGCAAAGCAATCGCTCGCTTTGCAGTCTCCTTTTTTATATACAACTATTTTATTGCTGGCGCACGAATTCCAGTTTTCCGCCATGGAGGTAGAATCCGGTCTGCACAGGTTTCGTGTTCAGGCGTTTGCCCTGCAATGTGTACCATGCTTCAGCGTCAGTTTTTCCACTTTGCACGTTCGTAATATGTGTGGGCAATACGCTGCCAATCTTCAGGCACGCCATTTGCAGCGCCTTCGTGCTACGCACATACGCCTCGAATGGACGAACTTTGCGCAAGCCATGAACGAACACCGAACCGGGTGCCATCAGACCTTCGTATTCGTTCCAGTAACCGTCATCGTTCAGCGCAAAGACGTCAGCATCAATTTCCACCGGTTCGTATGTACCTACGAGCGCATGTTCGTTCGCAGGCGCAGTTGCCGAATTTGCAGTAGCTTTCACTACAGCATTGGTGGCTTCGAATCGTACGTCGCCCTCTACATTGTAGTCATCATCGTACGCCTCGCTGTTTGGCACCGCCATGATGTACGCTTCGTCAGCCTTGATAGCATCGGTCATCACGAAGTTTTCGTCCTTCATCAGCGCCAACCAGCAAGGAATGTCGCAGTACTGTCCTGTCGCACCGAAAGGAGCAATCACCTTGTCGCCAAACACGATCCGTTCCACGTCGAAGGGCACCACAATGCCTTCCCATCCGGCACCCGTACCAATCATCGTTTCTTTTGTAAATGTCTTAGTGAAAGAGATGTTTTCCGACTCGTAGTCGTAAGGCGAAGCATAGGGTCGTGCATCCATCAGCGCAATCTCCTTGGCTTTTCCGTTGACAACCACATTTCCTGCATAGTCCGGCGCTTGTTCGCCGTAGCAGAAGAGCAGCATATTGCCATGCACCTCGGGATCATCAAAGCATTCTGCACGTGCTTGTGCCTTCGCCTGCCAGTCCACCCAGCGCAATTCCGTACAACCTACAAATGCGTCGTCTCCCACTTCCTGGATTGTGGCAGGAATAACGAGGGTTTGGATTTCAGCGTCCTTAAATGCCTCCGCAGCAATGCCGTTTACGGGCACACCATAAATTGAAGCAGGCAAAACAATGTCTGCAACCAATTCATCCGTAGTTCCCTTTGCTTCAAAGGTATTGGAAACAGCGTTCAGTTCATATCTAACACCTTGTTCATCCGTTTGAACAGGGTTCAGCGAGTACTTCGCCGTTACTTCCACATCCTTTGCAGGCATCACGTCGGGCAATCCCTCCCAGCCATCAAAGAGGTAACCCTCTTTCGCCGGAGCAGTGGGCGGAACGATAGTTGCACTAAAGGCAATACTATCCGTCTGATGCGTTTCGCCATCTACTTTGTAGGTAATGCGGTAAACATTTACATCAAACTTCGCCGTTACCTCTACATCCTTTGCCGGCATTACGTCGGGCAATCCTTCCCAAACTACGAAAGTGTGACCTTCTTTCGCGGGAGGTTCTGGCAATTTAATACTATCTCCCGCAAAAAAAGAATTAGTTTGATATACAAGCGAATCAACTATATAGGTTAATTTGTAATAAGTTGAAATTTCTATTAATTCTACAATATTTGTAAACTCGTTCCATCCTGCTGTTGATTCATATTTTTCCTTTGCGCCGTAAGGTACATTAAGCGTACAATTTGATTTATCTACAGATTCAAATGTGGAACTATCTATATGAAATAAATTATTTGCAGGTATATGAGAAGTAATGGAAGTTAAACTGGAGCAATATCCGAAAGCATAATACCCAATGCTGGTCACACTATTTCCAATCACCACGGAAGTCAAACTGGAGCAATAACGGAAAGCAGAAGACTCAATGCTGGTCACACTGTTAGGAATCTGCACGGAAGTCAAACGGGAGCAACCACGGAAAGCAGACTCCCCAATGCTGGTCACACTATTCGGAATCACTACGGAAGTTAAACTGGAGCAATATCCGAAAGCATAATACCCAATGCTGGTCACACTATTTCCAATCACCACGGAAGTCAAGCTGGAGCAATGAGAAAAAGCAGATCTCCCAATGCTGGTCACACTGTTAGGAATCTCCACGGAAGTCAAACTAGAGCAACCATGGAAAGTGCCATGTTCAATGCTGGTCACACTATTAGGTATCTCCACGGAAGTCAAACTGGAGCAACCATTGAAAGCAGACTTACCAATGCTGGTCACACTGTTAGGAATCACCGCGGATGTTAAACTGGAGCAATCATAGAAAGCAGTATAACCAATGCTGGTCACACTATTAGGAATCTCCACGGAACTCAAACTGGAGCAATAACGGAAAGCATAATCCCCAATGCTGGTCACACTATAGGTATTGTCATTATAAGTTACTGTTTCAGGTATGGTAACAGAGCCAGAATATTCGTTTGAATATTCGTTGTAGGAGCTACCACGGTAAGTCACCTCTACCGTCTTATCCTCTGCAGACGTGATGTTGTAATAAATGCCATCAACCTCGAAGTCATGAGCTCTCACACTGATGCTGCACAATAACCCTATTACTGCCAGCAATAAAGATTTGTACTTTTTCATAATTGGAATTTTATGCTTAAACAATATTTTCTGTTAATACCGAATTTGAATAACCACTCCTACGTATGGACACAAAAAAGACGTGGGAAAACTCTCGCGCTTATCTCCATTCAAG
>JAZQXH010000075.1:0-21034 GCA_045632745.1 Alloprevotella sp. | reverse complement strand
GGTCGTAAAGAGGGTTATCGCAAGAGCGAGGAAGCGATGAGGATAGAGTATGCAAAGGAAATCCAACTCTTACGCAAAGGGTTATCGCTTCGAAATGTGTCTGCAATTACCTCAACAAGTGTGAACACTTTAAGAAAAATTAAGAATTTGGCACTCTGAATTTGTTTTTTTGAAATAAAAAATATATGTTTGCCATGTTTCGAAACACCTACCCCAAAATAGTGCTAAAACAGATTTTTTGAATGGGGTAGGTAAATCCCCTATTACATATATATAATAAAAGGTGGCAACCCTTGAAAGAAGTAGGTTAATTGCATTGCGATAAACAAAGACGCCACAAACAAGCGAGAGAGAAGAAATTTTCTTTCATGGCAGTTGCAGTCCGTTCGCACCGCAACCTATATGGCAATGAGCAGGTGTTTTACGCATAGCGTTTCCTCATTGTTGGTTCGCCACAAAGCACCAAATAATAAGCCGCAAAGCATTGTGGCATGGTAAACTGTATTTTATAAATGATTAAATACAATGATTATGAGGAATACTTTAATAAACTAAATGTGACAGAAGATGAGGCTAGTGTGCTGATTGGATATTTGACAGCATTAGCAGAGATAGGTATAAATAAATATGTAGAAAAAGAAATTGACTTATGAAGAATTGTGTTATTTGGACAAGAGTCTCAACAAAACACCAAGAGGATAATGGCGCTTCTTTAAGCGACCAAAAGACCAAATGTGAGTTGTATGCAAGGCAAAACGGATTTGTTATAAAAGGTTACTTTGGAGGGAAGCATGAGTCTGCAAAAACGCCTGGCCCCATGCTTAAAGAAATGTATGAGTCTATAAAGAAAAATAAAAAAATAACCCATCTACTTGTTCCTGCTATTGACCGATTTAGTCGTAATGTAGCACAAGGAGCAATGATTGTTTCAAAGTTGAAACAACTGAATGTTATCATTGTTGATGTTTCATCTGGCGTAGATAGTTCAACTAATGAGGGAAGAATGATGATACATATCAAGTTGGGGTTGGCTGAGTGGGACAACGGCAATCGTACTGACAAATTTGTGTCAGGTCGTAAGCATTGCCTTGAGAGTGGTGTATATTGTGGCGCAGCTAAACCGTTGGGATATGAGAAACATGGGAAGTCGTTGGGTACATACTTTACTGTAAACGACAAAGGGCATTTAATACGCAAGGCGTTCAAGTGGAAACTTCAAGGGTATGCAAACTGTGATATTTTGAAGAAACTTTCAGCGTGTGGTCTTAACATGAGAAAGCAAAAACTACATCATATCCTTACCAATCCTTTCTATGCAGGTAAAATACGCCATAAGATGTTACAAGGTAGATTAGTCGATGGTAACCAACCCAAGTTAGTAAGTTATGAGGATTTTTTGCGTGTACAAGATATATTGAGTGGAAGAACGGGTGTTTACAAGCACCAAAAGGAAACACCTCGTTTCCCTCTCAAACGCCATGTGCTTTGCTCAAAGGATAAAACTCCATTTACCGCATATACTGTGAACAGCAAGAACATTGACTATTATAAATGCAATCAGAATGGGTGTAAAACCAATGTATCTGCGAAAAAGATGCATGAGAGGTATGAACGCCTACTGCGCTTCTTTAATGTCACAGATAGTCTTAAACCGCTTTTGAGGGATATTATTTCAAAGATGATTATTGCCAATGATGACGAAGCACGCAATATGGAAACTTTGCTCAAGAAGCAAAAGAGTGAATATCTTGGCAAGTTGAAGAAATGCAAGGTAAGGTTTGGTATGGGCGAGATAGATGAGGAGATTTATGAAATGACCAATAAGGAATTGCAAGAAAAACTCGATAACATAGAGCGAAGTTTGGCAGAATGCAGAAAGAATTTATCGAACCTTGATAGTGAGGTGGATGATATACTTGCAATGTGTTGTAATTTAGATAGTTTGTGGCGTTGCGCATCGCTTGAAACTTGCCAAAAACTGCAAAATCTGCTTTTCCCGAATGGAATTTTGTGGGATAAGGAAAAAGACAATTATCGAACCTATGATGAGAATGAAGCACTGTCTATAATCGTACGATTATCAGAAAATTACAATAATAAAAAAGAGGAAAATTCTCTCGAAAATTCCTCTTTTGTCCCATTGTGCGCGTGATAGGACTCGAACCTACACATCTCGCGATACCAGATCCTAAGTCTGGCGCGTCTACCAATTTCGCCACACGCGCAAAATCGAGTGCAAAGTTAGGATATTTTTTCGGATAAACAAGAGATTAAAAACGAAAAAACAAGATTTTTTGCGTTTCAAGTCAACACTGTGAAAAGATTTTGTAAATTTGTATGATAAATCAGCGAACACTACATTTTCATGAGCGACGATATCAAAGACTTGAACGAAGAATTGGAAGCTACGGACGCAATGACCGAAGCCCACTCAAGTTATATCCCTGCCGACGGACGCAACGAAGAAATTCGTCACCACCTTACTGGGATGTTTCAAAACTGGTTTTTGGATTATGCTTCATACGTAATCCTGGAACGTGCCGTACCCCACTTGGGCGACGGCCTTAAACCCGTGCAGCGCCGCATTCTTCACACGATGAAGCGCATGGACGACGGACGCTACAACAAGGTGGCAAACATTGTGGGCGAAACAATGAAGTTTCACCCCCACGGCGATGCTTCCATCGGTGATGCCTTAGTCGGACTCGGACAAAAAGATTTGCTGATTGACTGCCAGGGAAACTGGGGTAACATCCTTACGGGCGACGACGCCGCTGCTCCGCGTTATATCGAAGCACGCTTGTCGAAGTTTGCGCTCGACGTAATGTTCAACCCCAAAACCACGGAATGGAAACTCTCCTACGACGGCCGTAACAAGGAGCCCATCAGTCTTCCCGTAAAATTTCCGCTCTTGCTTGCACAGGGTGCTGAAGGGATTGCCGTAGGTTTGTCGTCAAAAATTCTTCCTCACAACTTTGGCGAACTTTGCGATGCAGCTATCAGCTATCTCAAAGGTGAAGATTTTGCACTCTACCCCGACTTCCAGACGGGCGGTTTGATAGACGTGAGCAAATACAACGACGGACAGCGTGGGGGCATGGTGCGCGTTCGTGCCAAAATAGAGAAACGCGACAACAAAACGCTTGCCATCACCGAAATCCCTTACGGCAAAACAACCGGCACCGCACAAAAGCAAAGTTCCTTTATCGACAGCATCCTTAAAGCTGCGGAAAAAGGAAAAATCAAGGTGCGCAAGGTGGAAGATATGACTGCAGCAAACGTGGAAATCCTTGTCCACTTAGTGCCTGGCACGAGTTCAGACAAGACCATTGACGCGCTCTACGCTTTCACGGATTGCGAAATCAGCATTTCGCCCAACTGCTGCGTGGTGGACGACAAAACTCCGCGCTTCATGAGCGTAAGCGAAGTGCTCCGCTTGAGCGTGGACCACACAAAGGAATTGCTCAAACGAGAACTCGAAATACGCCGCGGCGAACTCCAGGACATGCTGCACTTTGCCTCGCTCGAACGCATCTTTATCGAAGAACGCATCTACAAGGACAAGCAATTTGAAAATGCCAAGACCATGGACGCAGCTTGCGAGCACATCGATGAGCGCCTCACGCCTTACTACCCCAAGTTCATACGCGAAGTAACGAAGGACGACATCCTCCGACTTATGGAAATCAAGATGGCACGCATCCTGAAGTTCAACAAGGACAAGGCCGACGAACAAATCGCCCGCATGAACGAAGAGATTGAAGCCATCAACCGCGACCTTCAGAACATGGTGGAAGTAACATGCAACTGGTACACCCTCATTCGTAATAAGTACGCTGCGCAGCATCCTCGCCGCACAGAGATTCGCTCGTTTGACACCATCGAAGCTGCAAAGGTTATCGAGGCAAACGAAAAACTCTACATCAACCGCACGGACGGCTTCATCGGAACTTCTCTCAAGAAGGACGAATTTGTGAGCAACTGCTCGAACATCGACGACGTCATCATCTTCTATCGCGATGGTACCTACAAGGTGACACGCGTACAGGAAAAAGTCTTTGTTGGCGAAACCGAACGCTCAAAGCAGGAAAAGAAGAAAGCCGAGATTATCCACATCGCTGTGTTCAAGAAAAGCGATGCCCGCACCATCTACAATGCCGTTTATCGCGATGGAAAGAACGGTCCCTACTACATCAAGCGCTTCAACGTTACGAGCATGACACACGACCGCGAGTACGACCTCACTACGGGCGAAACCGGCAGCCGCGTGCTCTACTTCACAGCCAACCCCAATGGCGAAGCCGAAGTCATCAAGATTACGCTCAAACCCAATCCTAAGTTGAAGAAAATCATCTTCGACCGCGACTTCTCGGAAATTCTCGTCAAGGGACGTCAATCTCGAGGCAATCTGCTCACGAAGAACGACATACACCGCGTCGTTCTCAAATCGCAAGGTGGCAGTACGCTGGGCGGACGCAAAGTGTGGTTCGACCACGATGTGCAACGCCTCAACTACGACGAACGCGGCGACTATCTCGGAGAATTCCATAGCGATGACCTCGTACTCGTCATCCTGAAGAACGGTGAATTCTACACCACCAACTTTGACGTCAACAACCACTACGAACCCAACATTCTGCGCATCGAAAAATTCGACGAAAGCAAAGTATGGACCGCTGTGCTCAACGATGCCGACCAACAGGGGTTCCCTTATATCAAACGCTTCACGTTAGAGCGCACAACAGGTTCACGCCATCTTTCGCTCATCGGCGAAAATGCAAAGTCTGAACTACTCATTCTCTCAGACATTGCATATCCAAGAATGCTCGTCACATACGGTGGAGCGGAAAGTTTCCGCGAACCGCTCGAAATCGATGCCGAACAGTTTATCGGAGTCAAGAGTTTCAAAGCCAAAGGTAAGCGCATCACTACGCTCACGATTGAAAAGGTAGAGGAACTCGAGCCACTTCGTTTCCCTGAACCCGAGGAAGAGGTTCCTGCTACGACTGCAGAGTCTGAAGAAGGAAAACCCGACCCCAACGAAATCATGGACGAAGATACAGGACAATTTAAAATACAGTTTGACGAATAACCAACTTTAGTTACTTTAAGGATAACGCTATAAATCGAACTCATCAACTAAAAACTGAAACATGCATTTATAGAAACATCCTGAAAACTTATAGCAAACGGAAACATGAATTCTCTCAACATTATAACCCCCGTTAAAGATAGCATCGACTCAACGCTCGAAACGGTCAAAGCCATCATGGCTTCAAACATCAGCGTGCCCTATACATACACTATCTACAACGACTTCTCCACACCCGAAAACACGCGCCGACTCGAAGAAGCCAGCAAGAAGTACGGGTTCAGATTGGTGAACCTCTCCGACCTCACAACCCATCCCTCGCCCAACTATCTGCTCGTGCTTCAGCGCGTTCAGGCAGAGTGCGTGGAGCAAAACGCAGGTATGCTCATCGTAGAGAGCGATGTCATCGTTGAGCCCCACACGCTACAAGCGCTCTACGACGGAGCGCTCGAGCGCAATGATTGTGCCATCGCAGCGAGTGTCACGGTAAACGACGAAGGCGAAATCAACTATCCCTATGAATATGCACGCGGCAAGGAGAATCAGGTTTTCGAAGAAAAAAAGCACCTCAGCTTTTGCTGTTCGCTACTCACTCCAACATTCCTCAGGAAGTTCGACTTCCACAATCTCGACCCTGAGAAAAACTGGTTCGACGTCACCATCTCCCACCAGGCCGCAAAGGAAGGTATGAAGAACTATCTCTTCACCAACCTCCCCGTCATCCATCGTCCTCACCAAAGTCGTCCGTGGAAACAACTGAAGTATAAAAATCCGCTTAAATACTATTGGATAAAGTGGACCAAAGGTTTCGACAAAATCTAACACAAATAAAAAAAAGAACTTGGAGCACTCATAATATATATAAATGGTGTACTCCAAGTTCTTTTTTTAGTTACTCAAGTTTCGCAAGTACAGGTTCTACCTTGTTGAGGACGAACAAAAGAAAGAAAGTCGTTTGTATAGTGCAAGCTTAAAATAGTAAACGAGTTTTTAGGTACGAGGAACTGCGAAGCTGATGAGCGTAAGCGAATAAACAAGATGGTTTGACTCGAACGCTGGTTTGCACGCTGGCATATATTCCGCACGGAAACCTTAAAACCTCATAACCTCATAACCTTAAAATAGTAAACAAGTTATTAGGTACGAGTAGACGAGATGGTTGGACTCGAACGTTTGTTTGTACGCTGCATAGCCTTCAACCCTTAAAGCGAAGCGACCTTATGCGAAACTTCGACCGCATCGTGGCTAAAGAAATAAGTCGACATCAGTCTCTGTACTTCCCCTCTTCCTTATCATCGAGCATTGATAGATACGAAGCGTAGCGCGAAGGTGCTAAAGCGTGCTCCTCTAAAGCCTTGAGCACAGCACAACCGGGCTCGTGCGTATGCGTACAGTTATTAAATCTGCAATTTTCTGAAATTTCAAAAATATCTCGAAAATAATGCGCCACTTCCTCCGGTTCCATATTAAAGGTGCCAAAGCCCTTAATCCCTGGGATGTCTATAATAGCGCCTCCCTGCGGCAAATCACGCAGTTCGCTGAAGGTAGTGGTGTGCATTCCCGAACCGTGAGAGCTCGAAATGGCTGCCGTCTTTACGTTTGCTCCGGGAATAAGCACATTCATCAAAGTACTCTTTCCTACCCCCGAATGCCCGGCAAGGAGCGATGTTTTGTCCTTCATCAATAGGCGCACCTCGTCGAGTCCCTCATTGCGATAAGCTGAAATTGCATAACACGAATATCCAATGTGCTTATAAACAGCCATCAGGTACTCCACTTGCGCTCGTTCTTCGTCCGAATAGTCGTCCATCTTATTAAAGAGCAAAACGACCGGCACTCTATAAGCCTCAGCTGATGCCAGGAAGCGATCAATAAATGTTGTAGAAGTTTCGGGGCGACTTATCGTTACCACCAAAAACGCCATGTCGATATTGGCAGCAAGGATATGACTTTGCTTTGAAAGATTAGACGCCTTACGAATAATGTAATTGCGACGTTCCTCAATCTCAGTGATAAAAGCCACTTCGCCTGCTCCGTTATCTCGCACCTCTACCCTATCGCCCACTGCCACAGGGTTTGTAGAACGAATACCACGAAGGCGAAAGTTGCCTTTCACCTTACACTCCATGATGTGTCCGTCGTCAGTACGAACCTCGTACAACGAACCTGTATTTCGAATGACTATACCGTGCACTGAGCGATACTTTAAAAATAAGAGAAATGAGAAAGAAGACAGCATCCTTATTCTGATACACCTTCTTTTTCATTTCTCGTTGTGATAATTAAACTGTCATGATTTCCTTGCTCTTGTTAGCCAAGAGTTCGTCAACCTTCTTAATCATCTTGTCGTGAATCTTCTGCAAGCTTGCTTCGGCATCCTTTTCTGCATCCTCAGCCAAGCCATCCTTCACAGCCTTCTTCATGCGTTCGATGCCATCGCGGCGCACATTGCGAATCGCAATCTTAGCATCTTCACCGTGACCATTACACTGCTTTGTAAGGTCGCGACGGCGCTCTTCTGTCAAAGGTGGAATGCCCAAACGAATCACCTCACCATTATTTTCGGGCATAATGCCTACATTCGAATCAATGATTGCCTTTTCAATGGGGTGGAACATTGACTTATCCCAAGGCTTAATCGCAATTGTGCGAGCATCGGGCGTCGTAACCGCTGCCACATTGTTGATGGGCACCATTGAGCCATACGAATTCACGCGAATCTCGTCCAGGATATGCACGTTAGCCTTGCCCGCACGAATGTGGCTAAGGGTTTCTTCCAGGTGCATCACGCTCATTTCCATTTTCTCCTCGCAATGTGCGAGACATTCCTTTACGTCAAACATAAGTGAAATAACTGTTCTTTATTTTATAAATTTCAAAAAATAGATAGGCTACATTTCGCCACACCGCAGGCATAGAGAGCGGAGCAGCAAAACTTTATTCTGCAAAGTAAAGCATTTTTTATCGAATAATCACTACTCACACCGCATTTTAATCCAAAAAAACATCTGCAATCTCTCTCTACATATCTCGACGTGGAAGATTGACATGCTTAAAAGTGATTTCGAAGGGAGGAGTTTTCTAAAGTCAGCATTTGGTTATATCACATTTTTTAGCGAATATTGCACAAGATTTCTACAAACGACAAAGAAATTGTACTGCCCGACTCTGACCAACCTGTATCAAAAACTTACTGTTTCAAACAGGTTTCTGATTATAATATGCTCTCTGTTCCTTGCTGTAAACAACGTCAAAGCACAGGACGTCTTTCGCGAAATATACATTTCGTGGGAAGACTTTGTGTCGGAATATTTAACAACACTTACGACAAGCGAAACCGACGACAATTCCGAAACCGCAGAAACTACGAACGATTTATTTGAAACACTTTCCGAACTATACGAAAGTCCTTTGAATATCAATCTCACTTCGCGCTCGGAACTTCTGCAACTTCCCTTTTTATCGGAACAACAAGCTGACTCCATCCTTAGCTATCGCGAACACCGGAAGAAATTCCTCACCCTTGGCGAATTCCAATTCATACCCGAACTCGACTTTAAAACAAGGCAATATCTTTCACTATTTACATACGTTGGCGAAACTATCAGCATCTCACCAACCTGCAAAGAAATTCTGCTTGACGGGAAAAACGAACTTTCCTACAACACAGAAATTCCTTTCTATAAAAGAGCCGGTTTCTACAGCCATAAAGAAGATGGTTCCCCCAAAGTGCCCTCACAAATTTACCTCGGCCATCCACCACTTCGACACACCATACGCTATCGCTACAAATACGGCCAACGCCTGAACTACGGATTCACACTTGAGCAGGATGCTGGCGAACCATTCAAAACGCACAGCATACAACCATTCGACTACGCCTCCTTCTATATACACTATGCATCTGCTACTCCACGTTGGGAACTTCTGCTTGGAGATTTCAAAGTCAACATGGGAATGGGTCTGCTCATTGGCAGAAATTCCTTTGGCGGAAAAGCGTCCATGCTGAATTCGCGAACATACTTCGCCACCCGATTCAGTCCGCACAAAGGCACAGACGAAACCAACTTCATGCGAGGTTTTGCTGCAACCTATCAATGGAAAAACTGGCAGGCAAGCGCTTTCCTTTCGCTACGAAATCTGGACAGCCGAATAGAAGCAGGCGAAGTAACCTCTTTCCTCACATCGGGACTACATCGCACAACCGTTGAGCAAGAGCGCCGCAACAACTTACAAGCATTCACAACCGGCATTAGCATTACGCGCAGCACTGACCATCACTCCGTTTCGCTCAATGCCTACAACGTAAGCTACGACCACCGTATCAATCCTCCGCTTAAAAACTACAACCGTTATTACCTTCGTGGTCGCAACGCTGCAGGTGCATCGGTTTTCTACGCTTACAACAACAGACGCTGGCTAATACAAACAGAAATTGCTGCCGACAAACAACTAAACCTCGCAACCATTGGCTTAGCACAATACAAAATATCGCCCGACATAAACTTCACACTCCAAGCGCGCTGGTTGTCCGACCCATACGTAACGCCCTACGGCAAAGCGCAAGTTGCATCCTCCCGAATTCAGGGCGAGCAAGGGTTTATGATTGGCACATCCATACGCAATTGGTTAAAACACGATTGGAGTCTTTATGTTGATGCCTATCGTTTCTCTAATGAGACATACAGAGCCTCGGCAGGAGCACGCGGAATAGAAACTACACTTCAAGCAAGCAGATACGTCAGCAAAAACTTCACCACCCTGCTTCGCTACCAATTCAGAGCACACGAACAACGCGTCAGCGGCAAACAAATCCTTCAATGGCTCGGAAAACACCGCTTCACACTACAAGCTACATGGCAAGAAGAACGCCTTACACTCAGCGGACTCTTAGCAGCAACATACTACCACACGCAAACAACCTCAGCGACTTCAGGATGGCTGACTTCACTCCGAGGTGCTTACCTACTTTGCCCCAAGTTAAAACTATCGACGCTCGTAGCGCTTTTCGAAACGGATAACTATTCGACATCCGTTTATACATACGAGCCCCAGCTTAAAGGTACATTTTCCTTCAGCAATTTTTACTACAACGGACTTCGCACAGCTCTCCTTGCAGAATGGAATCCCTTCAAAAATTTTGAGTTAGGAGTTAAGGTGGGATTCACACACTATTTTGACCGCAACACCATCGGGCAGGATGCACAAGCCATTAACGGTCCCGACAAATGCGACATTGGCGTAATGGGCAAAATCAAATTCTAAATAACTCAACTTTCGCAAGATTAAGTAGATTCAGGTTATAAGGTTGGTTAGGTCGCCATGCTTTAAGGTTTTAAGAACTATCCAGATTATTAATATAACGAATCGTAAACCTTTAAACCTGACAAATTGAACACTTGCGAAACTTAAATAAATAATACGTTAAAAACTTTATCTTCAAGCTCTAATTTTTCACAATCCTTGATATGACACAATTAGAAATTTGGCTTTTGGCTTTTGCTTTAGCTGTTGACTGCTTTGCAGTATCTACGGTGAGCGGAATAGCGGGTTGCGCTGCTTGCTCCAAATATGCACTCCGCGCTGCTGCGCTGTTTGGTGTGTTCCAGGGCGGTATGCCTGTATTGGGATGGTTGGGAATGTCGGCTGCAGCCGCAGTGCTGGCTCAGGTGGACCACTGGATTGCCTTTGGATTGCTGGCGATGGTGGGTGGAAAGATGATTCACGAGGGGTTTCATCCCGAGCAAAAGAGCGCTAACGTAAGGAACCTTGGAGTGGTGATACTACTTGCCATCGCCACGAGCATCGATGCACTGGCGGTGGGTGTCAGCTTTCGCTGCGTAGATTGGAAGGAATGGATGGACATTTTACCGGCTGTCCTGATCATAGCCGGCGTAGCTTTTGCAATGTCAATGGTTGGCTTCAAATGTGGAACGACAATTGGCAAAAGAATTCGGGGCGGTGGCATGGAAATAGCAGGCGGTGCGGTACTCATAGGGATTGGCATCAAAATTTTGATTGAGCACGGCATTCTTACATAAATCTAACAAACAATGCAGAATCAGTGCAGTCCCTTTCTCCTCCATTACATTTGTGGAGCAAAACTTCTTATTTTTTTTGAAAAAAAAGTTGGGAGGGCAACTGCAATATTAATCAATATACATAAAAAAACTGGCATGTTGATACAACCTTTTTTCAGCATGCCAGTTTTTTTATTTCGTTACCTTAAACTAATCTTCTTCATCGCTGTTTGTCCGCAGATTCGCGGGCCAGTTTACGAGGAACAGCGTATCTGAAGCTCGCGTGATGGCGGTATAGAGCCAGCGGAGATGGTCCGATACGGAACTGTCATCGGGCACGTATCCCTGGTCTACATAGACATGTTGCCACTGTCCACCCTGCGCCTTGTGGCACGTCACAGCATAAGCGTATTTCAGCTGCAGAGCATTGTAATAGGCATCCTCGCGCAATCGCTTCATACGTTCGCGCTTGGAGGGGATATCGGCATAGTCTTCGTATATGGCGTTAAAGAGTTTTTGACTTTCTTCGCGTGTCAGCGCCGGTGCTGGAGAGTTGAGTGTAGAGAGCAGCAGGCGACAGTCAATTTCATTCTCATCGTAATCAGAAAGGCGCAGTGTAGCATCGGCAAAAGTGAATCCGTATTGCTCATGAACATTGCGAATGCGTACTACTTCAAGCATGTCGCCATTGGCAAGAAAGTCGGGAAGTGTCGTAGTGCGCTGTTCCTCCGGAGTGAGTTCGCGTCGGGCTTGCAGCGTCCAGAAATAGTTGTTTTTTACGACCATCACGCGGTCGCCACGCGTAAGGATGTCCTCCCTATCGAAGATGCTTGCACGCACTCCTTGATTATAGATATTGGCGCGTTGGTTGCTGCGCGTGATGATGATTGTGCCTTCTTCGCCTTGCTTGTCATAACTCGATATGAGAGAGTCGATGAGTTCGTTGCCACAAATAAAGCGAACGCTTCCTTTGGACGACCCTTTGATGAGCGGAAGCGAAGGGTTGTTGTGCTCTGTGAGGAGCGTGCGCAGACGAGTGGCGTTAAGCAGGATGTCGGAGGTCGCAACTTGTCGGACAACGTCGGTGAGTGTAGTTTCGTAGATATTGAGTCCATAGTAGCGCAGGCGCTCGGCTTGCAGGGCTGGACTAAGTTCTTCGCCAATCGGCGGTAGCTGTGCCGTGTCGCCAACAAAGAGAATTTTACATTTGTCTGCAGCATAAGCAAATTGCAACAAGTCCTGCAGCACGTTGCCCGACCCGAAAACAGTGTACGACGCATCTTCGGCAGCTATCATTGAAGCTTCGTCAACGATGAATAGCAGGTTTTGGCTTTTGTTGTATCCTAACGAAAAAGCCGTGTCTTCGCCCACGAATGTTTGCTGTCGATAGATGGCTTTGTGTATGGTCGAAGCTGTATGTCCGGCAAAATTTGCAAACACCTTGGCAGCCCTACCTGTCGGAGCAAGCAAAACAGGCGTCATTGCCCCACTCTGCAAAAGTTGGCGCACAAGCATCGCCACGAGCGTGGTTTTCCCTGTACCGGCATAGCCTCGCAAAATGCAGGCTGTGTGGGGAGTTGGGTCGACAAGGAACGCTTGCAATGTTTGTTGCGCTTGTTGCTGTGAGGGGGTGAGCGTTAGCATGTTTATTGTATTTTAAAATAGGGGTAGCAATGTGTGTGCTGCAGAATTTTCTTTCCACACTTTTTATTTCCGGATGAATGCGCCAATACCACGTTGGTTGGCGATGAAAGCTCCTCCTGCAAGTCGGGAACCAATGTAGAACACGGCGCTTTGCCCCGGAGTAATGGCACTTACGGGAAATTGTGTACGCACGAGCAGTCGGTCATCGCCCTCTATGGTCTGGAGTGTGCAGGCTACAGGAATGCTGTGGTAGCGAACTCTTACTGATAGTTTAGGGTGAATCGCATCGGTTTCCGGATTCACAAATTCTGCATTTTCAATGAAGAAGGTTTGCGTAGCGAGTTCGGTTTCGTCGCCGAGGACAATGGTATTTTTCTCTGCATTGAGGCGCAACACGTAAGCAGGTTTTCCGAGCGCAATGCCCAACCCCTTGCGTTGCCCTACAGTGTAGAAGGGAACTCCTTGATGTTGTCCTAACTTACGTCCAGCGCTATCTACGAAGAAACCTCCATTGACGGATGCTGCCAAATCCGGACATTGTTCTCGCAGGAAGTCGCGATAGTCTGCCGTGACAAAACACACTTCCATCGACTCGCTCTGCCGGGCACGAAAGCTAAATCCTTTTTCGTCAAGATACTTTCTTACTTCGGGTTTCTCCATTTCGCCCAAGGGAAAAATACACCTCGCAAGCGTCGCCTGTGGCACACGCCACAAGAAATAGGACTGGTCTTTGCGCAGGTCATCGCCCATCAATAGATAGTGAAAGCCTCCCACTACCTGTTTTCGCACATAGTGCCCCGTAGCAATGAAGTCACAATGCAACTCGTCCGCTAAATCCTGCAGCAAGCGAAATTTGAATGCCCTATTGCACATCACGCAAGGATTCGGAGTACGCCCTGCGCAATATTCGTCGATAAAGTTCTGAACAATGGTGGCTCTAAACTCCTTGCGCACGTCGATTACATGATGTTCGATGCCGAGCGTGGCTGCTAATTCTTTAGCGCTGAGGATATAGTCGGGTTCCGTCGCTCCGTCGGCAAACTGATGAGGCAGGTCGTAAGCACGCATCGTCATGCCCACCACCTCATAACCTTGGTTACGAAGCAGCAAGCACACTGCCGAACTATCCACTCCGCCCGACATAGCAACCAGTACACGTTGAGGGTTCATAAAATATCTACTCTTTATTCAAAAACTCGGTTTGCCAAGCCGCTTGTGCGAAAGTCAAACCGAGTTATATAATATTCAACAACTTACTCAAGTTTCGCAAGTACAAATTCTTTTTTATCAAGGATTAACAACTCAACTTTCGCAAACTTCAGTTGATTCAGGTTATGAGGTTGTTAGGTCGCTACGCTTTAAGGTTTTGAGGACTATCCAGACTGTTTATATAAACGAAAGGGGAATTCCCCGAATGGTAAACCTTAAAAACTTAAAACCTCATAACCTTAAAACCTTACTTACTATTTTGTCAACGCCACCTCCACTTCGTTCTGTAGCATCTCACTACCAGGATAACCTCCTGTTTTGAAGTTGTCGTAAGCCGTAGAACCGTCCTTGTTGATAATCATGTATGAGGGAATACCGCGCAAACTGAGCGACTGGCAAAGTTCGCCCCACTGCTTGTTTGTGAGTCGATAGTGCACTCCCTCTATGTCGGCAATCATGGCATTCCACTTTTCGAGCGGAGAAGATTCGCCCGTGATATAAACGAATTCGCAACCCTTTGCCACAAGTCCTGCCTTGATTTCGTCTATCTTCTTCATCGCCATGCGGCAGGGACCACACCATGTAGCCCAGAAATCAATGAGCAACACTTTACCCTTATTTTGCTCAATAATAGCTTTCAATATAGCCTCGCCACCTGCTACTTTTGCATCGAGCGACTTTATCACAGGCGCCTTCTTCAGGTTGTCAACAAACACGGCTTTCTCCGTTACGACACTATCTTCAACTGCTGTTTGCGCCATCGCTCCAAGTGCCAAAAGCATAAAAGCAAACGTAGTAAAAACTTTTTTCATAATTATAATTCTTATTTATATGGTGAATACACGCGTTTATTTAGTGCAAAATTAGTATTTTTGCCCGAACAAATCTGAATAATAATCTTAATAATCTATAAAAATGAATACCTTTCTTCATGCCAAGGACCTTGGCAACTTCGACGAAGCACTTGAAATAGCACGCGAACTTAAAGAAGATCGCTATAAGTACGAACAACTCGGCAAGCACAAAACGGCACTGCTCGTATTCTTCAACAACAGTCTGCGCACACGCCTTTCTACGCAGAAGGCGGCACGCAATCTCGGTTTGGACGTCATTGTGCTCGATGTGAATCAAGGTGCTTGGAAACTCGAAACGGAACGCGGTGTAGTGATGAACGGCGACCGCAGCGAACATTTGCTCGAAGCGATTCCCGTAATGGCATCATTCTGCGACATCATTGGTGTGCGCACTTTCGCCGGACTTACCAATCGCGAAGACGACTACACCGAGTGCATCCTCAACCAGTTCATTCGCTACAGTGGCAAACCTGTATTTTCTATGGAAAGTGCCACAGCACACCCTCTGCAGTCGTTTGCCGACCTGATTACGATTGATGAGTACAAAAAGACAAAGCGCCCCAAGGTTGTACTTACCTGGGCACCCCACCCCAAAGCACTGCCCCAAGCTGTGCCCAACAGTTTTGCCGAATGGATGCGCGCGGCCGATTTCGACCTTGTCGTGACACACCCCGAAGGCTACGAACTCGACCCGCTCTTCGTGGGCGACGCTCGTGTTGAATACGACCAGATGAAGGCTTTCGAAGGTGCTGACTTTGTATATGCCAAAAACTGGAGTTGCCCCGGTGTTACAAATCCTGCCGACTATGGCAAAATCCTTTGCAACGACCCATCATGGACTGTTAGCCAGCGCCAGATGGCTGTTACCAACGATGCCCATTTCATGCACTGCCTTCCCGTACGCCGCAATGTCGTTGTGACCGACGAAGTGATTGAGTCGCCTCGCTCACTGGTGATTCCCGAAGCTGCAAACCGCGAAATTTCAGCAAGCGTAGTGCTCAAGCAAATGCTCGCAAATCTATAAGGTTGATTCACTACTCAATAATGAAAAAAATCCTCTACGTCCACGGCTTTAGTTCGAGCGGAGCATCAGGTACAGTCATGATGCTCCGCCAACAGTTGTATGCCCACGATGTACGCGTCCTTGCCCCCGACCTCCCCGTGTTGCCCAACGAGGCAATAGCCCTCCTGCGCAACCTTGTTGCAGCCGAACAACCCGACCTCATCATTGGCACATCAATGGGCGGATTCTATACCGAATTACTCACGGGCACACCGCGCATCCTCGTGAATCCATCCTTCCAGATGGCACGCCTGCTCACGTTCAAGGGAATGGGGCGCTACCCCTTCCTCAACAAGCGCGAAGATGGCGCCAAGGACTTCAAGGTGGACCGCACAATGATCGACCAGTTCAAGGCGCTCGAAAAGGAATCCTTCAAGCACATCACGCCTGAGGACAAGCAATTCGTTTGGGGACTCTTCGGCTCCGACGACAAGGTGACAAAAGGATTTCAACCCACCTTTTGCAAGCACTACGGCAAGCAAAACTTCATCGTCTTCGAAGGCGAACACCGCATGAACGACAAAATTCTCAACGCGGCAGTTATGCCCATCATACGCAAAGTTCTGGATATATGACGTCACACCTCACGCTCCTTGAATTCAACAATGCTGTGAGCGAGGCGATCGCTGCCAATTTCAACGACACCTACTGGCTCACTGCCGAAGTAAGCGAAGCGCGCGTTGCCTCAAACGGTCATTGCTACCTCGAACTGATTGAGAAGGACGACGCTGGTACCACCGTCGTTGCGCGTGCTCGAGCCAACATCTGGCGCACCACGTATCAAGTGCTTGCCAAGCGTTTCACACAAGCCACAGGCTCCACCATTCAATCCGGAATGAAGTTGCTCATCGAAGTGAGTGCCACCTTCCACAGTGCCTACGGCTATTCGCTCACCATCCACAACATCGACCCTGCCTACACGCTCGGCGACATCGCTACCAAGCGCCAGGAAATATTGCAGACACTCGAGGAACTGGGCATTGCCGATCTCAACAAGCAACTCACCTTGCCACGTCCGCTACGGCGCATCGCCATCATCTCGAGCGCCACGGCAGCAGGCTATGGCGACTTCATGCGCCAGCTCCAGCAGTCGGGCCACCCCTTTGAGTGCAAACTCTTCCCTGCCATCATGCAGGGCGAGGGCGTTGAAGCAAGTTGCCAGCAGGCATTAAAGTCCATAGCACGCGAAGCCCATCTTTGGGACTGCGTTGTCATTATTCGCGGTGGTGGCGCAGCAGCCGACCTCTTTGGTTTTGAGCGCTACGCTCTGGCTGAAAGTGTTGCACGCTTTCCGCTCCCCGTCATGACAGGCATTGGGCACGAACGCGACGAAACAGTGCTCGACTACGTAGCCCACACGCGCCACAAAACGCCCACCGCCGTAGCCGCCTTCCTCGTTGACAACTTTGCAGCCGAAATAGCACTGCTCACCGACCTCGAAAACCGACTCCGACAAGCCTGCAACTATCGTTTGCAAACGGAGCACCACTCGCTCAACCAAATCATAGCGCAACTCAAATTTGCTGCCCAAAAGTGCATCAGCAACGAAAGCAAACACCTGGCACAACTTTGCGCCACGCTCCCCCTGCTCGCCAAGCAGCGCATACAGCGCGAACACTACGAACTCTCACTACTTGAGCAGACCATTGCACTTGCTCACCCTCAGCGCATACTCAACATGGGCTACAGCATCGTGCGCAAACAAGGAAAAACCATTGGTTCCACAGCAGACCTTGCTCTCGGCGAACAACTCTGCATCACGCTTAAAGATGGCAGCATCGACACCATCGTCACCCGTATCTAACTCACCTTTTCGGCATGAAGAAAAAACTTACCTACACGCAAGCGATGGACCGACTTCAAGCCATCGTAGCGAGTCTTGAAAACAATACGCTCGGCATCGACGAACTCACCCTTCGCCTCGAAGAAGCCCAACAACTTGCAAACTTCTGCAAGCAACAACTCACCCAAACCACAAACGATATCGAAACACTCTTCCAAAACAATGAGCAAAAATAAACTCTCAAAATTTGCCGACATGGCAAGTTACCCCCACGTATTCGAAGCCCCCTTCCAGGCACTCGATACCGAAGCGCAATTCGAACTCAAAGGCAAGTGGCACGAACAATTCTTTAAGAACAACAACCCCATCGTGCTCGAACTCGGATGCGGACGTGGCGAATACACCGTAGGCCTTGCACGCCTCTTTCCCGACAAAAACTTCATCGGAGTCGATATCAAGGGCGCACGCATGTGGAGCGGTGCTACAGAAAGTCTCAAGGAAGGACTCACGAACGTTGCCTTTTTGCGCACAAACATCGAATTCATACAGCGCTTCTTTGCCCCTGGCGAAGTAGCCGAAATATGGCTCACCTTCTCCGACCCACAGATGAAGAAGGCTACAAAGCGACTCACCTCCACTTACTTCATGGAGCGCTACCGCACTTTCCTTCAGGACGGAGGACTCATCCACCTGAAGACCGACAGCAACTTCCTCTTCACCTACACAAACTATATGGTGGAAAAGAACGCCCTACCCGTGCGCTTCACTACATCCGACCTCTACCACCACCTGCTCGAAGAAACCGATGCTGAGGTGAAACAAATCCTCGGCATCCGCACTTACTACGAACAGCAATGGCTCGACCGCGGACTCTCCATCAAATACCTCAAATTCCAGTTACCCCACGAAGGCAAACTCCTTGAACCCGAAGTCGAAATCGAACTCGACGACTACCGCAGCTACAACCGCTCAAAGCGCTCCAGCCTGGAAACATCGAAATAGAGAATAGAGTACAGAGTATAGAGTATAAAGTACAGAGTACAGAGAACAGAGTACAACAAACCATCCGGATGCTTCCTCATCCCTCAACTCTCATCTCACAACTCTCATCTCTCATTCCTCATTCCTCACTCCTAATTCCAAGTTCTAAATTCCTCGTAATTTAAAGAACACCAAATTCTGCTTCGATTTTTTTCGTGCATTTCAAATTTTTGCCCGAAAATCGGGGTTGCAAAAATCGCCTTTTTTGTAAGTTCTGAAATAGCAAAAGGGGGGTGCGAAACTGTTAACTTTTGTAAAAATGGCGCGAAATGCAGATTTGGATTTCGCTGAAAAATGATGTATATTTGCATAAAGTTAAGGAGGGCAGCGGTGCCCTCCTTTTTTTGTGACCTTTCTCCTGAAAACTTCCTTTGAAGAAGGATTATTTTCCTTTGAAGTAGGAATTTTTTCCTTTGAAGAAAAACTTTTTTCTTTTGAAGAAGGAAAAATTTCCTCTGTTTCCTAAAAAAAATCCGTTAAAGTTCTTAAGTTTTTCTTAACAGAAGTTAAAGTTTTAAACTTTTTTACTTTTTGAGCACCGTTAACGAATGTTAAAATATTTTTTAGTGTAATTTTTTCAAATTTCAAACTAAACAAGATTGTTTAGTAATTAGAAATATTATTTATTTATCTGTTCTCAACATGAAACTTAAACATGCTCACCTATTAGGTAAAACATATACCTTAACTCTATAATTATACAAATATGCAAAAGAATAATATTGTATTTAAATATAGAAAAAGGCGTGTACTCACTTTCCATATAAAGTAAAGTACACGCCATCATATTTATACGTACTACATGAAAGTTAATTAGCGCACAAAGTCGATCTCGCTGAGCAACTGAATATTGTTGCTCGCCACGACTTGCATGGCTTTATCCGTTTCGTCGGTACGCATGACCAAAACGCCCTTGGCATTCCACAAGAATGAATAAAGGTAGAGGATGTTGACTCCTTCGTCCGACAAAGCCTTGATAGCTGAGGCTGCGCGACCGGGTTCGTCGTCAATCGTAATGGCCATCACCTCTGCCAACTGTACGTTGATACCGTTTTCCTTCAAAATGAGGAACGCCTGCGAAGGCTGCGAGCAGAGAATACGATAGATGCCGTAGTCTTGTGTGTCTGCAATGGTAGATGCAATGATCTGGATGTTTGCACGACTCAAGAGGTCGAGCACACGAATCAGCGTACCGCTCTTATTTTCAATGAATATTGATAATTGCTTGATTGTCATAATTGTATTGCTATAATTCTTTGTAAACAAGTAGATGGATGCAAGTTCATAAGTCAGGAAGAATGATGCAGTTTATTTCTTAGGAATCATTATGAAAACAAACTTCGACATAATCATTCTAACCTCTTCATTCCTGACAACAGAAGTGCCACATCCGAACTTATTTCTAAGATAATTTTACTGATATACCTTACGCTTGTCAACCACTCTGACGGCCTTGCCCTCAGAAACGGGGAGCGTGCCCTTCGGGAGGAGTTTCACATGCGGAGTAAGCAGGATTTCATCCTTCAAAGTGCGCTGAATGCGGTTGGTCAGTTCCTGCAAACGACGATAATCTTCGGTAAAGAGTTCTTCGAGTTCAACCTCAACAGTCATATTGTCGTTATCGTCGTCAGTAGTAAGCGTGATGAGGTAATTGTTAGCCAACTCGGGGAACGTCATGAGGATTTTCTCAATCTGGATGGGGAAGATGTTCACACCACGAAGCACCATCATATCGTCGCTGCGTCCGCGCATGCGGTCGATGCGCACGTGGTTACGTCCACAAGGACATGTGCGACCCAGCACACGCGTCAAGTCGCGCGTACGATAGCGCAACAAAGGCATAGCTTCGCGACAAAGCGTAGTAAGTACGAGTTCACCAATCTCGCCGTCGGCAACGGGTTCGAGTGTTTCGGGATCGACTATTTCAACAATGTAGTAGTCCTCCCAGAAGTGCAACCCATTCTGCTCCTGACATTCGAAGCCTACACCGGGACCGCACATTTCGCTCATACCAAAAGAGTTGTACGCCTTGACACCCATCATCTTTTCAATACGCTGGCGCTGCTCTTCCGAATGAGGTTCGGCACCAATGGCAAGCACCTTGAGCTTTGTGTCGCGCTGAGGGTCAACGCCCATACCCACCATCACTTCGTGCAGACGTGTTACATAAGAAGGCACAGCATGCAGGGCCGTTGTTCCGAAGTCGGTGATGAACTTCACCTGGCGCACAGAGTTTCCTGCCGCAGCGGGTATCGTGAGCATGCCCATGCGCTCTGCGCCGTATTGGAAGCCAAGTCCGCCCGTAAACATGCCATATCCACTGGAATT